>NZ_JBVVQT010000005.1:84957-226630 GCF_055811595.1 Mesorhizobium sp. WSM4814 | reverse complement strand
GCGTCCCTGCGCAAACGCGCTGCTGCCCCCAACAGGGAAAGCACTGCCGGCAAACGCGGGCCCCCCCGCTCACGAACAATGACCACCGGCTTGGGCGGCGCGGCCCCTCATTGCCCGGCAGGGCAATGAGGGGCAGCGCAGACCTGAAGCGATTGCCCTGCTGGACCGAATCCGGCCGGCGCCTGGCGCAGCAAAAGTCGATTCCGATTTCCGGGGGCATGCGCTACGGTCGAACCAAAGCATCGGGCCCAAAAGTGGAAACCGGTTTTGGGAAAACCCGATGCTCAAACATAAAAGCTGGATGTGAGCGGCGGCACGGGTCGACTAGTCCGCCGCTCGCATCCAGCATCCGAGGAGAGGCCATGATGTTCCAGACCTTTGATTCCGCAGGCGACCCCGCCGTCGGCAAGCCGCGTGTGGCGTTGCTGCGTCAATGGCTGGCCGCCAACGGGCTGGATGGCTTCATCGTGCCTCGTGCCGACGAGCATCAGGGCGAATATGTCGCCGACCGCTCGGCGCGGCTGAAATGGCTGACCGGCTTCAGCGGCTCGGCCGGCGTCGCCATCGTGCTCGGCGACCGTGCCATCATGTTCGTCGACGGCCGCTACACGCTGCAGGTGCGCCACGAGGTCGATCTCGACATCTTTTCGATCGAAAGCCTGATAGACAATCCGCCCGCCACCTGGATCAAGGACAATCTCGGCAAGGGCGTGCGGCTTGGCTTCGATCCGTGGCTGCAGACGATCGGCGACGTGAAAGCGCTGAAAGCGTCGGCCGAAAAATCCGGGGCGACATTGGTGCCGCTCGAGAAGAATCCAATCGACGCCATCTGGGAGGACCAGCCCGAACCGCCGCTGGCGCCGGTCGAGCTCCATCCGATTGGCCTTGCCGGCGAATTGGCCAAAGACAAGCTGGCGCGGCTGGCCGAGGCCATCGGCAAGGACGGCGCCACCCATGCCGTGCTGACCGACCCGTCGTCCATCGCCTGGGCCTTCGACATCCGCGGCGGCGATGTGCCGCACACGCCGCTGGCGCTCGGCTTCGCCGTGCTCGCCGCCGATCGATCGCACCTGCTTTTCATGGACCAGCGTAAGTTTTCACGCACCGTCGCGGCCTATCTGACGCAGCTCGCCGAATTGCACGAACCCGGTGAATTCGAAGCTGCGATCGCAGCCCTGGCCAAGGGCGGCGCGAAGATCGCGCTGGATCCGGTGCTGGCGGCGGAGAGACTGAGAATGCTGGTCGAGGACAATGGCGGCACCGTCATCACCGCGCCAGACCCTGCCCGCATTCCACGCGCGACGAAAAACCAGGCCGAAATCAGCGGCGCCCGCGCCGCGCACCGCCGCGATGGCGCCGCGGTCGCCAAGCTGCTTTGCTGGCTCGACCGCCAGGAACCCGGCAAGCTCGACGAGATCGCGGTCGTCACCAAGCTCGAGGAGTGCCGCCGCAGCACCGGCGAGGAAACACAAATGCCGCTGCGCGACGTGTCCTTCGATACCATCGCCGGCGCCGGCCCGAACGGCGCCATCATGCACTACCGCGTTTCCCGCGCCACCAGCCGAAAGCTTCAGTCTGGCGAACTGTTCCTGCTCGATTCGGGCGGGCAGTATCAGGACGGCACCACCGACATCACCCGCACCGTGCCGATCGGCACACCGACCGAGGAAATGCGCGAACGCTTCACGCTGGTGCTGAAGGGCATGATCGGCATTTCCATGCTGCGCTTTCCCCCGGGCACGCGCGGTTCCGAGATCGACGCCGTGGCGCGCCTTGCCCTGTGGAAACACGGTTGCGATTTCGCCCATGGCACGGGCCATGGCGTCGGCTCCTATCTGGCCGTGCACGAGGGCCCGCAGCGCATCGCCAGGACCGGCACCGAAAAGCTGCTGGCGGGCATGATCGTCTCCAACGAACCGGGCTACTACAAGGAGGGTTCTTACGGCATCCGCATCGAGAATCTCATACTGGTGACGCCGGCCGAGCCGATAGAGGGCGGCGACATCGCCATGCATGGCTTCGAGACGCTGACGCTGGCGCCGATCGACACCAGGCTGGTGCGGTCTGACCTTTTGACGCGCGACGAGCTGTATTGGCTCGACCAATACCACGCCCGCGTGCTGGCCGAGATCGGACCGATGCTCGACGGCGAGACGCTGGCCTGGCTGGAGAAGGCAACCGCACCGCTGCCGCACGACCAGAAGATTTGATTTCTCGGAAAGACTGGTGGCTCAGCTAGGGACCCAGGATGCCGGTCCGCAGGCAATGGCCTGCGGCCTTATCGCTGCCTTCTAACCTCCAAGGGTCGCCGACGGATTTCGCTTTGAAACCCGTTGAAGACACATGGCGGGTGCAGGATGACGGTCGTGTCGGCAGCAGGTCTGGCGTGGTGGAACGAGAAGGCAGAGCGTGGGCGAAACCGACGAGCGACTGCTGGCGCTGATCGCTCAGAACAATGCGGCTGCGGTGGAAGCCATGGTCGAGCGCAAGCTGCCGCGGCTGATCCGTCTCGCCACGCGAATGCTGGGCGACCGCGGCGAGGCCGAGGACGTCGCGCAGGAGACCTTCTTGCGCATCTGGCGGGCGGCTCCGGGCTGGCGCGCCGGCGAGGCGAAGTTCGACACCTGGCTGCATCGCGTCGCGCTCAATCTCTGCTACGACCGGCTGCGCAGGCGGCGGGAGACGCCGGTGGCGGAACTTCCCGATCGCCCCGACGAACGCCCGGGCGTGGAAGCGGATATGCTCGCGGCCGACGATCAGCACCAAGTGCGGCGCGCGCTGGCCGAGCTGCCGGAGCGCCAGCGCGAGGCGATCGTGCAGCAGTATTATCAGGAGCTTTCGAACGGCGATGCGGCAGAGGTCATGGGCATCAGCATCGAGGCATTGGAAAGCCTGTTGTCGCGGGCGCGGCGGCAGCTGCGCTCCAGGCTCGGACGAGACAGGGACGAAATGACATGACTCCAGAGAGGTTTTCCGAGCTCGTTGCCACCTATGGCGGGTCGCCGCAGCGCTGGCCTGAAAACGAGCGCGCGGCAGCGCTGGACTTCATCGCCGCCAATCCGGCTCAGGCCGAAGCCGCACTTGCACCGGCGGTGGAGCTCGACGATCTGCTGTCGCGCCATCGCGTCGCAGCTCCGGACGACGCGCTCGCGCGAAGGATCATCGCCACGGCGCCGTCTGCGCTTTGGCGCCGCACCCAGCTCGTCTGGCGGTGTGCCGGATTGGCCGGCATCGGACTGGCGGGCGCGCTGGCCGGGGCGCTGACAGTCGCCGTGCTGCTGCCGCCCAACAGCGCCCCTGACGATGGCGACACCTATGCGCTGACCGCATTCGGCGACATGCAGGGGGACGTGCAATGAGCGAACGCAGCATCAGGATCCTGCTTGCCGTCTCGCTGGCACTGAACGTCTTCGTGCTCGGCGCCGCCGCCGGCGCTGGCTATATATGGCAGGCGCAGCAGGGGCAGCGCGACAGAGCGGGCGACCAGCGCGGCCTGCGCTTCGCCGCGGCCGGCCTGTCGCCCGACCAGCGCAAGGCGTTCCGCCAGGCGCTCGCAGAGGCGCGGCGCCAGTCGGCTGCCGACATCGAAACGGCTCGGGTCGGCCGCGAGGCGGTGGCGCGCCTGATCGAGGCTGAGCCGATCGACGCAGCGGCGGTCAATGAGACGCTCACCTCGGTCCGGCAAGCCGATATGGCGCTGCGCGGCCGGCTCGAACAGGCAATCGTGACCTTCGCGACGGGACTGACGCCAGCCGACAGGGCGCGACTTGTCGACGGCCTGCGCGGCCGCAGCAACATGCTGCGCCGAGCGGGCGAAAAATAGCGCTGGAAACAGCGACGGATTCCAGTCGCTGCCGCGTTGAAGCCTCCAAAAGCAATGCTGACGGAGGCACCATTGGCAAGTCCGAGCGATGTCGCGGTTGCGCTCAACCGCTTCGGCCTGGGCGCCCGGCCCGACGACGAGGCGCCGGCCGACCCGAAATCCTGGCTGATAGCGCGGTTCGAAAGCTACCACGCAAACCCGGCGGTCTTTTCCGGCGCGCAGGACTCGGCCACACTCGGCGCCGGCTATGCCGAAGCGATGCTCGAGGACAAAGACGCCGACGCGGCCGCAAAGATGGCCGCCCGCAAGGCGGCGCGCCAGGAGGCTCAAGCGCTTTATCGCGACGAGGTCGACATGCGAGCACGCGCAGCGTTCGAAACATGAACCCCTTCGTCGAACGGCTCGTGCATTTCTGGTCGAACCATTTCGCCATCTCGGCGGAGAAACCGCAGGTGACCCTGATCGCCGGCGCCTTCGAGCGCGAGGCGATCCGCCCACATGTGCTCGGCCGCTTCGAAGATATGCTGCTCGCCGCCGAGCGCCACCCGGCGATGCTGTTCTATCTCGACCAGGTGCGCTCGATCGGTCCCAACTCGAAAGTTGCCAAACGCGCCGCAAAACGCAACGCCAAGCGCAAACCCGGCATCAACGAGAACCTGGCCCGCGAAATCATGGAACTGAACACACTCGGTGCACGCTCCGGCTACAAGCCGACCGAATTCGCACTGGCGCTGACCGGTTTCAGCACCGGACGCGCTAAAGGGCGAGGCCAGGCCGGCGCCTTCACCTTTCGACCTGGGCTGCACGAACCGGGCCAACGCACGATCATCGGCCAGACCTACGACCAGCGCGGCGACAAACAGGCGCTCGCCGTGCTCGGCGACCTCGCGGCGGCCGAGGCAACCGCAACGCACATCGCAACCAAGCTGGCGCGCCACTTCATCGCCGACGAACCGCCGGCCGCGGTCGTGACGCGGCTCGCCGAAGCCTTTCGCCGGTCAAAGGGCGATCTCGTCGCGGTCTACCGCGCGCTCCTCGACAGTCCAGAAGCCTGGCAACCAGCAGCGGCGAAGTTCAAGACGCCGTGGGAATGGACGATCTCGGCGCTGCGCGGCCTGGGCCGCAGCGAACTCGGCAAGCCGCGTCTGGCGCAACTGCTCAACCAACTCGGCCAACCGGCATGGCGGCCGCGTTCGCCGGCCGGCTATGAAGAGTTGCCGGGAACTGGGCAGCACCCGACGCACTGGTCCGCCGGGTCGAGGTGGCGCAGCGCCTCGCCGCGCAGGTTGGCGATATCGATCCGCGAGATCTCGCGCGAAAACTCTTTGCCGGCTCGCTCAGCGACCTGGCGATGGCCGAGATCGAGCGCGCCGAGAGCCGGCGCACCGGCATCGCGCTGCTGCTCGTGTCGCCCGAATTCCAACGAAGATGACTTTCAGCGAAGATGATTTCCAGAGGAGATGACCAAGATGGAACGCCGTCAATTCCTTACTCTCGCCGGCGCCGGCCTCGGCTCGATGCTGATCGCGCCGCGCATCGTCTTCGCCAATGTGGAAACCGATCGCCGCTTCGTTTTCATCATCCAGCGCGGCGCCGCGGACGGGCTGGACACCATCGTTCCCTATGCCGACCCCGCCTACCGCGCACTGCGCGGCCCATTGGCCATCGACGATCCGATAAAGCTTGACGGCACGTTTGGCCTGCATCCTTCGCTCACCGGTCTCCGCAAGCTGCATCAGGACAAGCAGGCGCTGTTCGTCCACGCGGTCGCTTCGCCCTATCGCGAGCGCTCGCATTTCGATGGTCAAAATGTGCTCGAAAGCGGCGGCAGCTCGCCCTATGAACGCAAGGACGGTTGGCTGAACCGGCTGGTCGGCATGCTGCCGAAGTCTCGCGGCGAAGCAATCGCTTTTGCACCGACCATCCCGCTGGCGCTGCGAGGCGAGGCAGACGTCACCTCCTATGCGCCGTCCGCCCTGCCGGAGGCGCCGGACGACCTGATGATGCGCGTCGGCAAGCTCTATGACGCCGACGAACAGCTGCATGCGCTGTGGAGCAGCGCGATGGAGACACGGGCGCTGGGCGCGGTGAACGCGCGGCGCAAGGACGCAGCGAGCGTCGGCCGCACCGCTGCGGGCTTCCTCTCCAAGGCCGGCGGCCCGCGCGTTGCCATGATCGAAACCAGCGGCTGGGACACCCATAGCGGCCAGCAAGCCAGGCTGGCCAACCAGCTCAGAGCGCTCGACGCGCTCATCGATGGGTTGCACGTTGGCCTCAGCGATATCTGGAAGGATACGACCGTGCTGGTCGCCACCGAGTTCGGCCGCACTGTCGCCGTCAACGGCACTGGCGGCACCGACCACGGTACGGCATCGGCTGCGATGATCGCTGGCGGAGCGGTGAATGGCGGGCGGGTGCTGGCCGATTGGCCGGGACTGTCTGCCGGTGCGCTCTACCAAGGACGCGACCTCGCCCCGACGCTCGACCTCGACGCGCTGATTGCGGTGACATCAGCCGAAACGTTTGGTCTCGATCCGCAAGAGACGATGCGCAGGCTCTTTGCAGGAGGTCGATTCGATCCCGCGATCTCCAACATCGTGCGCAAGTAAGACTGGCGTACTCAGCCGGTCCGGTTACCCGACGAACTGCCGGGCCAGCACCAGCACGACGGCGCCGGCCAAAAACATCGACATTAGCCCGCCGCGCAGCGAGACCAGCCCGGCAACGATCAAAGCCGCCCATTCCGCCGGCCCGCCGCCAAGTGCTGCCGGCGCCACCAGCGTCGTCAGCACCGCCGCCGGCACGGCGTTCAGCCCCGCCTCGACGCGCGGATGGATGTTTTCGAAGCGCGAGATCACCAGATGGCCGCCGATGCGGGTCACATAGGTCGCGATCGCACCGGCGATGATGATCCACAAGGTTGTGCTCATGGCCGCGCCTCCACGCCGCTGTGGCGCGGCGGCAGGATAACCGCGAGCAGCACGCCGGCCACGGCGCCAATCGAGACGTGCCAGGGCGAGCCCACCGTCTTGTAGGCGATGATGGAGGCAGCAGCACTGGCGACGACCACCGGCAGCCACAGTGGCCGTTTGCGAAAGCCCATAACCAGTCCGAGAAAATAGATCGGCAGCAGAAAATCGATGCCCAGCGCATGGGTATCGGGAATAAGCCTGCCGAATACCGCGCCAAGCGCGCTTTCGGTCACCCAGAACACATAGACCGGCAGGCCAAGCCCCATATACCAGGCGAAGCCGACCGTCTCGCCAGCCTCCGCCTTGCGCTCGGCCACGGCGAACTGCGGATCGGTGAGCAGGAAATAGCCGACTGCCTGCTGCACCGGCGGCCAGCGCGCGATGCGCCGGCCGATGCCCGCGGAATAAAGCACATGGCGGAAATTCACGGCGAAGATCGACAGCACGATCAGCCATGGCGCGACATGCTGCCCGAACAATTCGATGCCGACCATCTGGCTGGCGCCGCCAAAAACCATGGCGCTCATCAGCAAGGCTTCAAGCACCGAAAATCCGTTGTCGACGGCGAGCGCCCCGAACAGCAGTCCAAACGGCGCCGCCGCCACCACGACGGGCATGCTGAGCCGCACGCCTTGCCAGAAATCGCTTTTTGCGCGGTTTTCGGAGATTGCTTCCGCCGACATCAGCCACTCCTTAGAGCGCCGCTCGTCCTTTTGGACGAGCAAAGGACGCTCTAACACTTTGAATCCACAGAGCGCCGCTCGTCCTTTTGGACGATCAAAGGACGCTCTAACACTTTGAATCCACGCGTCGGGCCATCCGAAAATCAATCCCGATTTTCGGGCCGATGCGGGGAGAAAGATCGTATGTAGGGAGCGCGGTCAGCCTTGTCACACCAATTCGCTTGAGCCGACGATCAGCGGAAGTGATCCTCGACGCAGGTTCCAGGCGTGCGCGTTTCGGCCAGTGCTCAGTCCACCGGGACCTTGGCTTCGATCGCCCTGCCCCAGTCGAGCAGCGGCTTGGCCCGCAAGGCGAAATCGACCAGCTCGTCGACCAGCGCCGGCCCGTGGATTCCCGCAGGGTCGATTTCGTGCCGGACGGCGAAATGCCGGTTGCGGATGGCCGCCGCGAGATCGGCCGCCGTGACATGCTCGAAGCCGCGTGGCGCGCGCTTCATGCAGCCTTCCGCATCGAGTCCGAGGCGGTTTTGCTTCAGCGCCTCGATCAGCGCCCGGAATTCACCCGGCCGCGTCGCGATGGCGTTGCGCATTGCCAGCAGCAGCGCCGGTCCGGGCTGCCACCAGGCGACGCCGGCAAAGCAGCGCTCAAGCCCGATATGGACGAAGAACACGCCCTGTTCCATCTTGGTGCCGTCAGGCGAGAGGATTGCCGACAGATGCCGGTTGTAGGGTCGCTTGTCCCTGGCGAAGCGCACGTCGCGATTGATCCGGAACAGCGACTTCTTGCGGTCGCCGCGCAAGCCCAGCCCTGCCGCCGCGAAGCGCTCGGAGAGCGTTTCGACCAGATCGCCGAAGGGGTCGCGCAGCTCACTTTCGAAGAGGTCGCGGTTTTCCAGAAACCACTCCCGGCTCTGGTGAAAATCGAGCGCCTTGAGGAAGGGAATCGCCTTTTGGCCGAAACCGCTGAACGCCACCGTCACGCCTTGCCGATCCGCGCCAACCACGCATCCTCGTCGATCACTTCGATGCCGAATTCGGTGGCTAGCTTGAGCTTGGAGCCGGCACCTGGCCCGGCAACGACGAGATCGGTCTTCTTCGACACCGAGCCGGCGACCTTGGCGCCGAGCTTTTCGGCCATCGCCTTGGCCTCGTCGCGCGACATCTTTTCCAGCGCGCCGGTGAAGACCACCGTCTTGCCGGAGACCGGCGACGACACGCCACCGACCGGCTCCTCGTCGAGCACAGTTACTTCCGCCAGCAATGCATCGAGCGCCTGCCGGTTATGATCTTCAGCGAAGAAATCGACCACTGCTTCGGCAACGATCGAGCCGATGCCGTTGATGCCGTTCAGTTCCTGCCAGGCAGCGTTGCCAGGGTCGCCCTTGCCGGCCGGCATGACGGCGTTCTGCCCGGCTTCGCGGAAGGCGGCAAAGGATAGGAAATGGCGGGCCAACCGCTTGGCGTTGGTCTCGCCGATGTGGCGGATGCCGAGCGCATAGAGGAAGCGCGAGAACTCGACCTGCCGCCGATCGTCGATTGCCGCGAACAGCTTGCGTACCGAGGTCGCGCCGAAACCGTCAACGTTCTCGAGCTTGGTCAGCGATGCTGCCTGCCGCTTCTTCAGCGTGAAAATGTCGGCCGGCGAATAGATGCGTAGTGACGGATCCTCGGCGTGGAAGAAGAACTCGATCTGCTTCTCACCGAGCCCCTCGATATCGAAAGCACCCCGAGAGACGAAATGGCGCAGACGCTCCACCGCCTGCGCGGGGCAGATCAATCCGCCGGTGCAGCGCCTGACTGCTTCCCCCTCCTCGCGCACGGCGTGGCTGCCGCAGGCCGGGCAAAGCACTGGGAAAGCATATGGCACACTGTCGGGCGGCCGCTTTTCCATGACCACGTCGATGACCTGCGGAATGACATCGCCAGCACGCTGGATGCTCACCGTGTCGCCGATGCGAATGTCGCGGCCTTCGCGGATCGGCTGGCCATTGTTGCCGATGCCCTTGATGTAGTCCTCATTGTGCAGTGTCGCGTTGGTCACCACGACGCCGCCGACCGTCACCGGCACCAGCCGCGCCACCGGCGTCAGCGCGCCGGTGCGGCCGACCTGGATGTCGATGCCGGTCAAGATCGTCGTCGCCTTCTCGGCCGGGAATTTGTGAGCGATCGCCCAGCGCGGCGAACGCGAGACGAAGCCCAGCCGCTGCTGCAGCTCAAGGCTGTTCACCTTGTAGACGACACCGTCGATGTCGTAGCCGAGCGTCGCCCGGTTGGATTCGATCAGCCGGTATTGCTCGAGCAGTCCCACGACGCTGTCGAACAGCTTCATCAGCGGATTGACCCTGAAGCCAAAGCGCTCGAACGCCGCCACCATGCCCATCTGCGTGTCGGCGGGCATGGCGCTCACCTCACCCCAGGTATAGGCGAAAAACCGCAGCGGCCGGCTGGCGGTGATCGAGGTGTCGAGTTGGCGCAAGGAGCCTGCCGCCGAGTTGCGCGGATTGGCAAAAACCTGCTTTCCGGCCTCGGCATTGCGGCGATTGAGCTCGGCAAAGTCGGTGAGGCGCATATAGACCTCGCCCCGCACTTCCAGCACATCGGGAAAATCGCCTGAGAGCACGTTGGGAATCTCGGCGATGGTGCGTGCGTTGGCCGTCACATCCTCGCCGACCTGGCCATTGCCACGCGTTGCCGCCGTCACCAGACGTCCGGCCTCGTAGCGCAGCGACAGCGACAGGCCGTCGATCTTCGGCTCGGCAGTCATCGCCAGCGGCGCGTCGGCGCCGAGCCTGAGGAAACGGCGGATGCGGCCGACGAAATCGATCACGTCCGCATCGGCGAAAGCGTTGTCGAGCGACAGCATCGGAATGGCATGGACGATCTTGCGGAATTTCTCCGACACCGCCGCGCCGACTTTGCGTGACGGCGAATCCTCGCGCACAAGGGCAGGAAACCGCTGCTCGATGGCAAGGTTGCGCCGCCGCAGCGCATCGTAGGCCGCGTCCGAAATCGTCGGCGCGTCCTCGGCGTGGTAACGCTGGTCGTGGGCGGCGATTTCCTCGGCCAACCGCTTCAGCTCGCTGGCTGCTTCACTTTCGCTGAGCGAATCGACTGGTTTTTCGGGCATGCACGGCTCCTCGACGCTGACCCGGAACGATTTCCTGGGCCATGCGCGAAATCAAATTGCTACAGCGTCCTTGCGCGTTCGAAGGACGCGCGGCGCGCCACAATAGATCAGGATTTTGAGAAAATCATTGCTGAACAGCAGGATGGAGCCACATCCTGACTCGATCCACAACGCCGAGCATGAGGTCCGCTAATGCATGTCGCGCAAAAGCATGCCCTCGGGCTTGAACCGAGCGTGCGCAGCGGTTTTGCGATAACGACATGCATAAAAACAAGAACCTAAAGCGCGTCGCATGAATCCGTTCAAATGCGACGCGCTTTAGGCTGCGGTGTTTTCGCGAAGCAGCCGCTCGGCCGCCGCGCGCGCCTCGTCGGTGATGGTCGCCCCGGCGAGCATCCGCGCGATCTCTTCCTGGCGCGCCGCCCGGTCCATCTCGGCGATGCCGGTGGCGACGCGATCGGCGCCGCCGGATTTGGAGATCAGGAAATGCGTCGCCGCGCGTGCCGCCACTTGCGGCGCGTGCGTGACCGAAAGCACCTGCACGCGCTTCGACAGCCGCGCCAGCCTTTGCCCGATGGCGTCAGCCACCGCGCCGCCAACGCCGGTGTCGATTTCATCGAACACCAACGTCGGCGCCGAGCCGCGGTCGGCCAGCGCCACCTTCAGCGCCAGCAGGAACCGCGAAAGTTCGCCACCGGAGGCGACTTTCATCATCGGGCCCGGTCTTGTGCCGGGATTGGTGCGCACCCAGAACTCTACCTGATCGATGCCGTCTTCCATGCGGCTCTCGGCCTCGCTTGCCATTTCGACGATGAAGGCTGCCCGTTCGAGCTTCAGCGCCGGCAGTTCGGCCATCACCGCCTTGGTCAATCCGACCGCCGCCGCATGGCGAAGCGACGAAAGCTGGGCAGCGGAAATGTCATAGGTCTCGCACGCGGCGGCGGCCTGCTTCTGCAGCCCGTGCAGGCGCTCCTCGCCGGCGTCGAGATCGGCGAGATCGGCGGCCATCGTATCGCGCAATTGCGCCAGATCGTCGACCGCCACACTGTGCTTGCGTGAGGCGGCGCGCAGCGAAAACAGCCGCTCCTCGGCCTGTTCCAGCCGCCGCGGATCGTATTCGGTGGCGCGAAGTGCCGCTTCCACGCCCGATTGCGCTGCGTCGAGCGACAGCATCGCTTCATCGAGCGATTTGACCACGTCGTCGAGCAGGCCGGGCGCCTCGGTCACCTTGCGCTGCAGCCGTCGCAACAGGCTGGCGAGTTGCGGCAGGGGCGAAGACGGGCCCGAGAGCACATCTTGCGCATCGTGGATTTCCGAGGCGATCTTTTCCGCCCGCATCATCGAGGCGCGCAACTCGGCGAGGTCGGCTTCCTCGCCTGGCTGGGGGTCGAGCTTCGTCAATTCGGCGACCGCGGCGCGCAGATAGTCGGCCTCGCGGGCCGCCGCTTCCACCTTGGCACGATGCCGCGAAAGTTCCAGTTCGCAGGCCCGCCAGTACCGCCATGCCTCGCCGGTCGCCCGCACAGCGCCGAGATGACCGCCAAAACTGTCGAGCAATTCGCGATGGGCGCCGGGATCGACCAGGGCACGCTCGTCATGCTGGCCGTGGATCTCGACCAGCGCGTGACCGACATCGCGCATCAGTGTCACGCTGGAAGGCTGGTCGTTGACGAAGACGCGGGTACGGCCATCCGCCGTCTGCACGCGGCGCAGGATGATGTCGCCATCGTCCTCGATAGCGTTGTCGGCAAGCAGCATGCGGGCAGGATGGTTGCGCGGCACGTCGAACACGGCGATGACTTGGCCCTGTGCCGCGCCATGCCGCACCAGCGAGGCGTCGCCGCGGGCGCCAAGCGCCAGCGACAGCGCGTCGAGCAGGATGGATTTTCCAGCACCGGTTTCGCCGGTCAGCACCGAAAGACCGGACGAGAAATCGATGTCCAGCTTCTCGATCAGAACGATATCGCGGATCGACAGTCTGGAAAGCATGTGACGCGCCGCTCAGGCGCCGGTGATCAGCTTCCCGGCCTTGGCGATCCACGAGCCCGCATTCTCGCGCGGCTCGAGCCCACCAGTCTGCAGGAGCTTGTAGGAATCCTTGTACCACACGCTGTCGGGATAGTTGGTGCCGAGCACAGCAGCGGCAGTCTGCGCTTCCGATGTCAGCCCCATCGCGTAATAGGTTTCGGTAAGACGCGCGAGCGCTTCCTCGACATGGCGCGTGTTGGAATAGGTCTCCACCACGACGCGGAACCGCTTGACGGCGGCGATGTATTCACGGCGCTCGAGATAATAGCGGCCGATCTGCATCTCCTTGCCGGCGAGCTGGTCGTTGGCGAAGCGGATCTTTTCCTTGGCGTCGTCGACATATTCGGAATCGGGCCAGCGCGTCACCAGATCCTGCATCGTCTGCACGGTCTGACGCGCTTCTTTCTGATCCTGGGTGACATCCCTGATTTGCCGGTAATAGCTCAGCCCGATGATGTACTGGGCATAGGCAGCGTCGTCGGTCGACGGATAGAGCGTGAGATAGCGCTTGGCCGAACCGATCGCCTCGGTATAGTTGCCTTGGCGATAGTCGGCAAAGGCGCCCATCACCATCGATTTGCGGGCGTATTCGGAATAGGGATGCTGGCGGTCGACCGCACCGAATTTGCGGCTCGCCTCCTGCAGGCGCCCGGCATTCAGATTGGCGAGGCCCTGATTGTAGAGAACGTCTGCCGGCTCGGTCTGCTCGACATAGGTCGACAGGTCGACATCCTTTTCGGACGACATGCAGGCCGACAGGAACAGCGATGGAACGACCACCGAAAGCGCCAGGAAAACAGCCCGATGCGGCGCTTTCGATTGACCAATTCGCTTGAAGAACATGATTGGATTCCGCCCTTTCGGCGTCATTTCAGTCGACATTTCGCCCTGGGGCAGCAGGCATAACCATAATCGCCGTGCCCGGCAACGCTATCTCCGGCCATTCGCACATTTTTGTGGCAGCCTGGCGCAACCCGCACACTTGCGTGATTTCGCCGGCCGATGGTGCATTCATGCAACACAGGCCGGCGGCCATAAAACCCGAAAAACGTTAAGAATCAGATCATCCAAGGCGCGTAGACAGGTGCATAGATGGCGCTCTTTTCGACGGTGCGACCGCGCTCGCGGCGTGTCGTCTCGACGATCTCGAACGCCGAACGGTCCGACAAAAGGCGACGCAGCGCTGCCGCATTCAGCCTGTGGCCGCCGCGATAGGAACGGAAGCAGCCAATGAACCGGGCGCCGGCCAGCGCCAGATCGCCCATGGCGTCCATCGTCTTGTGGCGCACGAATTCGTTGGGATAGCGCAAGCCTCCGATGTTGATCACGCGGTTGTCGTCGCCGATCACCAGGGAGTTTTCCAGCGAGGAGCCGAGCGCATAGCCGGCTGCCCACAGCCGCTCGACGTCCTTCATGAAACCAAAGGTTCGGGCCCGCGCGATATCGCGGCGAAAAATGTCGGCGTTCATGTCGGATGCAAACAGCTGACGGCCGATCGCCGGGCTTTCGAAATCGATCTCGATTTCGAAGCGCGTGCCGTCATAGGGCCTGAACTCCGCCCAGGAGGCACCGTTCTCGATGCGAACCGGCTTCACCACCCTGATGTAGCGGCGCTTGACCGGCAGCGTATCGATGCCCGCCTGGTCGATAGCCTCCACGAACGCAATGGCGCTGCCGTCGAGGATCGGAACCTCACGGCCGTCGATCTCGATGACGACGTTGTCGATGCCGAGCCCGAAAACCGTGGCCATCAGATGTTCGACTGTGGCGATGTGCTCGCCTGCCGGATCGCCGAGCATGGTGCACAGATCGGTGGCGCCGACCTCGGAAACCAGTGCGCGGAACTCCCGGACTTCGCTTCCATTCGAAAGCTGGAACACGACACCCGTATCAGCGTCTGCCGGCAGGAAATGAACGGTAACGGAATTGCCGCTGTGAACGCCGGTGCCGGTCAGCGTCGCACGCGATCTAAGTGTCGTCTGATAGTCGTGCAAAACAAACCCCATAGCCCATACTGCCTACGTCCGCTTCATAAGCCCAAGGGCGCGGCTCTTTGATCGGCAGGCAGGGCCACTTCCCCGAATCCCAGCAAACCGAAATTGATCGCGGCGAAGATAGTGGTCCGGCAGGAAGTCTCCAAATCACGGTTTCTTACTCTGTGTAACCGCGATCCGAAGCGGATGCGGTCTCCTAACTCCTTGTTTTACAGGAACTTTTAACATTAACAGGCAAACAATTTCTTGTCTGCCTGTTAACAACTATTACGGACCGTTAACAGGTCAGTTGGCCTGGCGGCGCAGGAATGCCGGAATCTCCAGCTGATCGTCCTCCTGGACAGCCCTGCTCTGCGGCGTCAGCCGGCCCTGGTCGTCCAACTGGCCGCGGCGTGGCGCGTAAAGCTGCGGATCCTGGCTGGCCAGGCGGCGCACTTCGGGTGCCGCCTGGCGCAGTTTCGGCTCGCGTGGCTGCGCCGGCTGCAGCCGTGCAGGCTCTTCTTCGCGACGGGTAAGGCCGTTGGTCAGGCGCTTGAGCAGTCCCATCGGTCCGCTGTTCTCGTGGTCGGCCGGACGGCTTTTGGCTTCCACCTCGGCTTTCACCACCGGCGGAAAGTCCTCGACGCGCGGCATGCGCTGGGGCGCTGCAGGCTGAAGCACTTCACGCTGCGGCGCGGGCTGCATCGTTTGCTGGACCATTGGCTGCAGCATCGGCTGCGGCTGGGCCGGCGGCGCCTGGAAGATCTTGCTCTGCGGGCGGAAATCTTCCGCCTGGGAGGCCGGCGCGGGACGCGCCATCGCCGCCGCATTCGCCTCGGCGAGCTGGATTGCCTCGGCGACAGGATCGGCGGCGCGCGGCTCGTAGCCTCCCTGCTGGACAGGCGCCGGACGGCTTTCCGTGACCGGAGCGGCCGGGCGGCTGACCGGCTTTGGCGGAGCCGTGCGGATGGCGATCGGCGCGGCAGCGATGTCTGCCGCCGATTTGTCGATGCCGGTAGCAACCACCGAGACGCGGATGACGCCTTCGAGATCCTCGTCGAAGGTCGCACCCAGGATGATGTTGGCTTCCTGGTCGACCTCCTCGCGAATCCGGGTCGCCGCCTCGTCGACTTCGAACAGGGTCAGGTCGCGGCCGCCGGTGATCGAGATCAACAACCCCTTGGCGCCCTTCATCGAGGTCTCGTCGAGCAGCGGATTGGCGATCGCGGCTTCGGCGGCGGCCATGGCGCGCCCCTCGCCGGAAGCTTCGCCCGTCCCCATCATCGCCTTGCCCATCTCGCGCATGACCGAGCGGACGTCGGCGAAGTCGAGGTTGATCAGCCCTTCCTTGACCATCAGGTCGGTGATGCAGGCGACGCCGGAATAGAGCACCTGGTCGGCCATGGCGAAAGCGTCGGCAAAGGTCGTCTTGTCATTGGCCAGCCGGAACAGGTTCTGGTTGGGGATGACGATGAGGGTATCGACGCATTTCTGCAATTCCTCGATGCCCAGATCCGCCGTCTTCATGCGGCGCTGGCCTTCGAAATGGAACGGCTTGGTGACGACGCCGACGGTGAGAATCCCCTTCTCGCGCGCCGCACGTGCAACGACCGGCGCGGCCCCCGTGCCGGTGCCGCCGCCCATGCCGGCAGTGACGAAGCACATATGGGTGTTGGAGAGATGATCGACGATCTCGTCGATGCATTCCTCCGCAGCGGCGCGTCCGACTTCCGGCTGCGACCCCGCACCCAGGCCCTCGGTGACATGCGCGCCGAGCTGGATCAGGCGATCCGCCTTGGACATGGTCAGCGCCTGCGCATCGGTATTGGCCACCACGAACTCGACGCCGCGCAAGCCGGCGGTGATCATGTTGTTGACGGCATTGCCGCCGCCGCCGCCGACACCGAACACGGTGATACGCGGCTTCAGCTCGGTGATGTCCGGCTTTTGCAGATTGATGGTCATTGTCTCCGTCCTTTGCCTTTCCCGCCGCTTCGCCGCTGCGGCCGCTATGGGGCTGTCCCCGTCACTTTAAAAACTGTCTCTCAACCACTGACTCATTCGATGCAGTTTTCCGCCTGTTCCGGTCATCCTGAGACCAGAAATTCCTTTCGCCGGATGGCTCTCGAAATTCGCCATCTGCGGGTAGATCAGAAGCCCGACCGGCGTCGAGAAAGCCGGCCCCTTGGCCGCCTCCGGCAGGCCCGCTACACCGAGCGGACGGCCGATGCGCACATTGCGTCCGAGAATGCGGCGCGCTGCCTCGGGCAGGCCGGAAAGCTGGCTGGCGCCGCCGGTCAGCACGACGCGCTTGCCGGCGGCGTTGCCGTAGCCGGACCTGTTCAGCCGGTCGCGCAACAGTTCGAGCGTTTCGTCGATGCGCGCCCGGATGATGCGCGTCATCACCGAACGCGGGATCTGAAGCGGCACCTCGCCGTCCTCGCCGATCGGCTGTATCGAGACCAGGTCGCGGTCGTCGGCACTGCCGGGCAGCGCCGAGCCATGCATCACTTTCAACCTCTCGGCGGCATCGAGCGAGGTTGACAGGCCCTTGGCCATGTCCAGCGTGACGTGGTTGCCGCCGATGGCGATGGCGTCGCCATGAACGAACTTGCCTTCCGAAAACATCGAGATCGTCGTGGTGCCGCCGCCCATGTCGATGCAGGCTGCGCCCATCTCGAGTTCGTCGTCGACCAGTGCGGCAAGCCCGCTGGCATAGGGCGTCGCCACCATGCGCTCGACCGACAGGTGCGAACGGTTGATGCAAAGCTCCAGATTGCGCAACGGTGCCGCGTCACCCGTCAGCACGTGCATGTCGACGCCGAGCTGGTCGCCGACCATGCCGCGCGGATCACGCACGCCGCGCTCGGCGTCCAGCGAAAAGCCGACGGGAAGCGAATGGATCACTTCGCGCTCGGCCCGCAGCGCCTGCTTGGCGCCGGCGGCAAGCACGCGCTTGATGTCGGCCTCGTCCGCCTCATGGCCGCCAAGGTTGATGGTTGCCGAGAAGCTTTCGCTCTTCAGCCGGCCGGCCGTCATGTTGACGATCAGCGAATCGACGGTCAGCCCGGCCATGCGCTCGGCGGCATCGACGGCAAGGCGGATGGCGTGTTCGGCCCTGTCGAGATCGATGACGACACCCGATTTCACGCCTTGCGATTTCTGGTGGCCGATGCCGATAACCTGGATGCGATGCGAGCGCCCGCGCAGCAGCATGCCGTCCTCGCGCGGCTTGAGCTTGGCCACCACGCAGCAGACTTTGCTCGAGCCGACATCCAGCACCGTCATGATGCCGGACCGGCGCGACGAGGCATCGCTGTTGCCGCCAAGCCAGCTCATATCTTCGTCTCCGGCTTGCGCTTCGGCATTTTCGGCTTTTCATTGAGCGCGGCCTGACGCTGCGTCGCCGCCTCCGGCGTCAACTGGACGACGAGGCGATCGGAAAGGCGCATGTCGACGGCGGCGATATCGCGCGTCAAAAGCCCGTTCTCTCGGTCCATCCTGAGCAGATCGGCGATCGCCTGGTCCTCGCCATCCTCGGGGAGCTTGACCGTGATGCCGTTTTCCAGCTTCAGGTCCCAACGCCGTTCGCCGATGCGGATGTAGCCTTTGATCCGTGCGGCAAGCTCTGGGTATTTCTTGATCCTGGCCAGGAAATCCGGCGCCTTGGCCGGGGCGCCGGTGCCGACGATCAGCGGCAGCAGCGACTGCTTGCCGCCGGAGAATGGCGCGATCACGGCGCCGGAGCGCTCGATGACCGAAAGCTCGCTGCCCTGCTGCCAGAGCGCGAAGGGCTCACGCTCCTCGATGCGCACCTCCAGCGTGTGCGGATAGACCTTGCGCACCGCCGCAACCTCGACCCAGGGCAGCGTGGCGATGCGCTCCCGCGCAGCTTCGGCATCGAAGCCGATCAGCGACGTCCAGCCATCGAGCTGCATCCTGTCGAGAATATCGATCTCGGAGGTTGCGCGGTTGCCGACGACCTTGATCTGGTCGACGGCAAACCCGGTGCGGGCGGTGATGCCCTGGACGATAGCGTCGACATGCCCGCCGAGATAGGCGCCATAGGCACTGCCCGATACGAGCAGCGCCGCCGACAGCACGGCTGCGGAAAACGGCGGCACCTCGAAGTCGTCCTCGCCCAGACGCGCCAGCATGCGCGCTGGCCGGCGAAGCAGGCGCGGCAGCACGAAATGGTCGAACGACAACGCCACACCGAACAGCGTCGGCCCGGCCGCGCCCTTCCCCTTGCCCTGTCCCCACCTCAACGCAGACACGAAGCGTCCTCCACCATCCAACTCAACAAATCGCCGAACGAGTGTCCCGCCTGCGCGGCGATCTCAGGCACCAAGGATGTCGGCGTCATGCCGGGCTGAGTGTTGACCTCGAGCCAGACAATTTCGCCGTTCTCGGAGTGTCGATCATCATAACGGAAGTCCGACCGGGAAACGCCCCGGCAGCCGATAGCTTGGTGAGCCCTGAGCGTCAGTGTCTGTATTTTTTGGTAAATATTCGGTGAAATTTTTGCAGGGCATTCGTGTTTTGATCCGCCCGCGACGTATTTTGAATCATAGTCGTAGAAGGAATGGCCGGTCGGGATGATCTCGCAGACGCCAAGCGCCACATCGCCCATCACCGCGCAGGTCAACTCCCGCCCGTGCACATAGCGCTCCGCCATGACGGTATCGCCATACTTCCAATCGGACGAACCGATGACCTGCGGCGGATGCGACTGCCCTTCGTGCACGATGACGACACCGAAGCTCGACCCCTCATTGACCGGCTTGACGACGTAGGGCGGCTTCATCGGGTGTTTGTTCTGGATGGCGAAGCGATTGACCACCTTCGATTCGGCAACCGGTATGCCGACAGACTTGGCGATCTTCTTGGCTTGCTCCTTGTTCATGGCAAGCGCGGAGGCGAGCACACCGGAATGGGTGTAGGGGATGGCAAGATATTCGAGGATGCCCTGGATGGTGCCGTCCTCGCCGAAAGGACCATGCAGCGCATTGAAGACAACATCAGGCTTGAGCTCGGCAAGCACCGATCCAACATCGCGCGAGACGTCGACGCGAGTGACCTGGTAGCCTTCCGTCTCGAGCGCATCGGCACAGGCTTTTCCCGAAGACAAAGACACGGGCCGCTCGGACGAGAATCCACCCAGAAGGACGGCCACGTGCTTGCTTTTCATTTCCCGTCATTCCCTATCACGGCGGGCCCTTTCACTGCGGGTCTGCATCTCACACGCCCCGGAAAGGGCCATACACTCAAACGCTCGGAGCAGTCCCTGCTCTGATGATTTCTGCACCATCGAGTCCCCGAGTTTCCCGGCAGGCAGCCCCTGACGGAAAAACGCTGGTGACGCGTCGAAACGACTCAAATCAGGAAACGCTTCAGGGCAGAGAATCAGAGAGTTGAATCGCTGGCAAGTCCTTACGATTCCGCGAGATTCACTTTCCGCAAAAACGGCCGCGAAAACTGTGTTGTTGACTCCTTACAGCAACTGTCCGAGGAATTCCTGGACCTCGTGCCCCGGCCGGAACTTGCCGATGCGCTTGATTTCCCAATGCAGCCGGATGCCCGACCGTTCGAGCACGCGCGCGCGCACCGTCTCGCCAAGATATTCAAGGTCGTAGCCGGTCGCGGTTCCCGTGTTGATCATGAAGTTGCAATGCATCGGCGACATCTGCGCACCGCCGATCATCAGCCCCCGACAGCCCGCTCTGTCGATCTCCTTCCAGGCCGAGGTGCCCTCCGGATTCTTGAAGGTCGAGCCGCCGGTCTTTTCGCGGATCGGCTGCACGGTCTCGCGATGATGCTGGACGGCGTCCATTGCCGCCTTGATCGCGGCCTTGTCTGCCAAAACGCCTTCGAACACCGCCGATGTGAAGATCAGCCCGGCAGGTGCTGCCGAATGGCGATAGGCGTAGCCCATATCGGCGTTGCTCAGCGTATGCACATTGCCCTTGCGGTCGAGCGCCCGCACCTCGACAACGCGCTCGCGCGTCTCGACGCCATTGGCGCCGGCATTCATCCTCAGCGCACCGCCGATGGCGCCCGGAATGCCGTGGTAGAACTCAAAGCCGCCTATGCCAGCCTGATAGGCGACAGCGGCAAGGCGTTTGTCCGGCGTCGCCGCACCCGCCTTGATTGTGGTTGGCGCAATCACTTCGGCTTCGCCAAAGCCCTTGGCCGAAAGCCGGATGACGAAGCCCGCAACACCGCCGTCACGGACAAGCAGGTTCGAGCCGATACCGACGGTGGTCAGCGGTATCTCTTCGGGCACTGCTCCCAGGAACGCAGCGAGATCGTCTTCGTCGGCCGGCTGGAACAGCGCGTCGGCCAGCCCGCCGGCGCGGAACCAGGTGATCTTGTCCATCTCGGCATTGGGCGTGATGCGGCCGCGCAGGCCGGCAAGCCGGCCGCCAAGCTTGTCAATCAATGCCTGGCCACGCATCATGAGGCAGTACCGCCTAGTTCCCTGGGCAGCGCGTAGGCCCATTGCGTGATGTTGCCGGCACCGAGGAAGACGATGAAATCGCCTGGTTTGGCCAGGTCGCGGATAACCGGCGCAATCGCCGCGGGGCCTTCGATGTAGCGCGCGTCGCGATGGCCGCCGGAGCGGATGCGCGACACCAATGCCTCGGAAGTCACCCCGTCGATCGGCTCTTCGCCTGCCGCATAGACCGGCGCCACCATCACCGTGTCGGCATCGTTGAAGCAGACAGAAAACTCGTCGAACAGGTCGTGAAGCCGGGTAAAGCGGTGTGGCTGGGCAATGGCGATGACGCGGCCCTTGGTGGCATCGCGCGCCGCCTTCAGAACCGCTGTGATCTCGACCGGATGGTGGCCGTAATCATCGAACACATCGACGCCGTTCCACGAACCGGTACGGGTGAAGCGCCGCTTGACGCCGGCGAAGGACGACAGGCCCTTCCTGATCGCCTCGGCCGAAAGGCCGAGTTCATGCGCGACGGCGATCGCCGCCGTCGCATTCGCGACGTTGTGACGGCCGGGCATCGGCAGGCGCAGGCCTGATATCGTCGACTGGCCGCCGGTCTTGCGGTCGCGGATCACCACGTCGAATTCCGAGGTCGGGCCATCCATGCGGTGATTGATGAAACGCACGTCGGCCTGTGCGTTCTCGCCATAGGTGATGACGCGCCGGTCCTCGATGCGGCTGACCAGCGCCTGCACCTCGGGATGGTCGGTGCACATGACGCCGAAGCCGTAGAACGGCACGTTTTCGACGAACTGGCGAAAGGCCTCGCGCACCTTGTCGAAGGAGCCGTAATGGTCGAGATGTTCGGGATCGATGTTGGTGACGACGGCAATCTCGGCCGGCAGCTTCAGGAACGTGCCGTCACTCTCATCGGCTTCCACCACCATCCATTCGCCATCGCCCATGCGGGCGTTGGTGCCGTAGGCATTGATGATGCCGCCATTGATCACGGTCGGATCGAGCCCGCCGGCCTCGAGCAGCGTCGCCACCATCGAGGTCGTCGTCGTCTTGCCATGCGTGCCGCCGATGGCCACCGCCTGCCGGAAGCGCATCAGTTCGGCCAGCATCTCGGCGCGACGGACGATGGGAAGCAGTTTCTCGCGTGCGGCCTTCAGCTCGGGATTGGATTTCTTGATCGCCGTCGAGACGACGACCACTTCGGCATCGCCGATATTGTCGGCATGATGACCGACAAAGCACTCGATGCCCTTGTCGCGCAGCCGCTGCACATTGGCGCTGTCGGCCTGGTCGGACCCTTGCACCTGGTAGCCGAGATTATGCAGCACCTCGGCGATGCCGCTCATGCCGATACCGCCGATGCCGATGAAATGCACGAGGCCGATCGTCTGCGGCATCTTCATACGTGCGTCTCCTTCCTGAATTCCGATACGCTTTTCTTCGACGCAATAGCCTCTGTCAGATCGGCGAGCAACCGTGCCGCGTCCGGTTTTCCGGCCGATTTGGCCGCCGCTGCCATTGTGGTCAGCCGCTCTGGGTCGTCCATCAGCGCTCCGACGAACGCGGCGATGCGCTCGGGCGAAAGCGTCGATTGCGGATGCACTTCGGCGCCGCCTGCCGCGGCCAATGCCGCGGCATTGGCTGCCTGGTCGTGGTCGAGCGCATGCGGATAGGGCACCAGCAGCGCCGGCCGGCCGATCACCGCGATTTCCGATACGGTCGATGCGCCGGACCGCGACATCACCAGATGCGCCGCAGCCAGGCGCGCCGCCATGTCGGTGAAGAAGGGCGACACCTCAGCCTCGACGCCAAGGGCGGCATAGGCCGCCTTCACCCGCCCGACATCGTCGGCACGCGCCTGCTGGGTGATATCAAGCCGCCCGCGTTGTGCATCGGAAAGCTGTCGAACCGCCGCCGGCACCGCATCGGAAAAGAATTGTGCGCCCTGACTGCCGCCGAACACCAGGAAGCGGAACCGCTGCTCCCCGGTCGACGCCGCATAGGGCGTCTTTGCCGCCTCCAGCACTTGCGGCCTGACCGGATTGCCGGTCGTCACCGTCTTGGCGCCTGCAGCGCTTGAATCTTCCGGCAAGAACCCGCCGGCGATGGCATCGACACGGCCGGCGAGCGCCCGGTTGGCGCGCCCCATCACCGCGTTCTGCTCGTGGATCAGCGTCGGCACCTTGCGCCGCGTCGCCGCATAGAGCGGCGGCAGCGTCGGATAGCCGCCGAAACCGACCACCACGGCTGGCTTGACCCGACCGATCACGGCCGATGCCTGCCGCACGCCGCCCCATATCTTCCAGAAGGCGGCGAGCACGGCGAACGGGTTTTTCGAGCCAATGGTCGCCGACTGGATCGGATGGATGCCCGCCGCCGGGAACTGGCCGGCAAAACGCTCGGCACGATCATCGGCGGCCAGATGCACCGTCCAGCCGCGCCTGATCAGCTCGTGCGCCAGCGCCTCGGCCGGGAAGAGATGCCCGCCCGTGCCGCCGGCCGCCAGAAGGATCGCGCCCCTCGACATTTCACTCCGCCGGCATGGCGCGCCGCGACGGCGCGAAGCCCAATTGTTTGCGCTTTTCCGGCCGCTTGCGCGTCAGCGCCAGCACCATGCCCATCGAGATGGCGATGGCGATCTGCGAGGAGCCGCCATAGGAGATGAACGGCAAGGTCATGCCCTTGGCCGGCATCAGCTGCAGATTGACCGCCATGTTGATGACCGACTGCAGACCGAAGACCGTGACCAGGCCGCCGACCGCATAGCGTGTGAAATCGTCCTGCTCCTTGAGCGCAGTGCCGAGGCCGCGCAGCACGATGAAGGCGAAGATGGTCATGATGAAGAAGCACATGATCAGTCCGAACTCCTCGCCGGCCACCGAGTAGACGAAATCGGCATGGCTGTCGGGTATCACCCGCTTGACGGTGCCCTCGCCCGGCCCGACGCCGAACCAGCCGCCATTGATCAGCGCATCGCGGCCCATATCGACCTGGAACGTGTCGCCCTCGCCGGTCATGAAGCGATCGATGCGGCCGGCGACATGCGGGAACACGGTGTAGGCGGCAAACACGCCGCCGACGCCGACAGCGCCCAGCGCGATGATCCACAGCCATGGCAGCCCGGCCATGAAGAACATCACCCCCCAGGTGCCGAGCACCAGCATGGTCTGGCCGAAATCGGGCTGCGCCACCAGCAGCGAGATGACGAGGGCCAGCAGCAGCATGGCGAACAGATTGCCTGGAATGTCGGGCTGGCGCTTGTGTTCGGCAAACAGCCAGGCGCAGATGACGACGAAGGCAGGCTTCAGGAATTCCGACGGCTGCAGCGACACGCCGGCGAGCGACACCCAGCGACGCGCGCCCTTCACCTCGACGCCGATGTAGAGCACCGCCACCATCAGCACCAGCGTGATGCACAGCATCGCCAGGGCCATGCGCCTGATCTGCCGCGATTCCAGGAAGGAGACGGCCAGCATCACGCCAAGTGCGGGAATGGTGAAGATGATCTGCCTCGTGGCGAAGTGGAAACTGTCCAGGCCGATGCGCTGGGCCACCGCCGGGCTTGCCGCGAAGGACAGCACGATGCCGAGCCCCATCAGCGACAGGAACGCGGCCAGGAACCAGCGATCGATCGTCCACCACCAGGTGGCAACCGGGCTTTTGTCGAGACGGCTTTGCATTATCGTGCCCCTCCGATGAGCTTCACGCCATCAATAGTGCTCGCAGCTTGCCTGAAGGCTTCGCCGCGCACTTCGAAATTCTTGAACTGGTCGAAACTGGCGCAGGCCGGCGAAAGCAGCACCACCACCTCGCCATTGCCATCGTCCCTGGCCGCGTCGCTTGCCGCATGCTCGACTGCTGCGGCCAGCGTGCCGGAGATCTCGTAGGGCACCGCCTCGCCGAGCGTCGCCGAGAAGGCTGGTGCGGCCTCGCCGATCAGATAGGCCTTGGCGATGCGCGGAAAGAGGCCGCGCAACGGCTCGATGCCACCCTCTTTCGGCAGCCCGCCGGCGATCCAGTAGATGCGCGGAAAGCTGGACAATGCGGGCGCTGCCGCATCGGCATTGGTCGCCTTGGAATCGTTGATGAACAGCACATGGCCCATGCGGCCGACCTGCTCCATACGGTGCGCCAGCCCGGGAAAGCTCTCCAGCCCCGACTGGATCTCGCCCAGCTCGAGCCCGACCTTGAGGCAGGCGGCGAGAGCGGCTAGCGCATTCTGCGCATTGTGCTGGCCGCGCAGCGAGCCGATGCCTTCGAGAAAGGCGACCCGGCTGTAACGGCCGTGCACCGCCTCCATCAGATCGGTGCCGTCGGCGAAATAGCCGTCGGTCAGCGGCAGGCGCTTCGAAATGCGGATGACGTGCCGGCCTGCCCGCTCCAGCCGGTCGGCGAGCTGGGCGCACCAGGAATCGTCGACGCCGACGATGGCCGTTTCGCTGCCGGCCGCCAGCCGCTCCTTGATCGCGGCGTAGTGCTGCATCGTGCCATGACGGTCGAGATGATCGGGCGTCAGGTTGAGCAGGACGCCGGCGGTCGGATTGATCGAGGGCGCCAGGTCTATCTGGTAGGACGAGCATTCCACGACATAGTGCCGCCCCGGTTCCGGCGGATCGAGGGTCATCACCGCGCGGCCGATATTGCCGCCCATCTGCGTGTCGCGTCCGGCCGATTTCAGGATATGCGCCGTCAGCGCCGTGGTCGTCGATTTGCCGTTGGTGCCGGTTATGGCGATGAAGGGTGCAGCCGGCGCCAGCAAGGTCCGCTGCCGGCAGAACAGCTCGATGTCGCCAATGATCTCGACGCCTGAAGCGCGCGCCAGTTCCACCGTCCAGTGCGGCTTCGGATGCGTCAGCGGCACGCCGGGCGACAGCACGAAGGCCGAGAACTTCGCCCAGTCGGCGCCACGCAGGTCGCCGGTCGCGATACCGACGGCCGCGGCATTGGCGACACTGCCGGGATTGTCGTCCCAGGCGAGCACCTCCGCCCCGCCCTCGATCAACGCGCGCGCAGTAGCGATCCCCGAGCCGCCGAGCCCGAAGAGTGAAACGCGCTTGCCTGCGAAGGATGCGGCGGGGATCAAGCGGCCTCCTATCGCAGCTTGAGGGTCGACAGGCCGACCAGCGCCAGGATGACGGCGATGATCCAGAAGCGGATCACCACCTGGCTTTCGGTCCAGCCGAGCTTTTCGAAATGATGGTGGATCGGCGCCATCAGGAACACCCGCTTGCCGGTCATCTTGAAGTAGCCGACCTGGATGATGACCGACAGGATCTCGACGACGAACAGGCCGCCGACGATGACCAGCACGATCTCGTGCTTGGTGGCAACCGCAACCGTGCCGATCAGGCCGCCAAGCGCCAGCGAGCCGGTATCGCCCATGAAGATCGCCGCCGGCGGTGCGTTGAACCACAGGAAGCCGAGGCCGGCGCCGATCACTGCGCCGAGGACCACCGCCAGTTCACCGGTGCCGGGCACGAAATGGATCTGCAGATACTCGGCGAACACCGCATTGCCGGACAGGTAGGCGATGACGCCGAAGGACGCCGCCGCGATCATGATCGGCACGATCGCCAGGCCGTCGAGGCCATCGGTCAGGTTCACCGCGTTACCGGCGCCGACGATGACGAAGCACGAGAACGGGATGAAGAACCAGCCGAGATTGATGAGGAACTCCTTGGCGAAGGGGAAGGTCAGCGACGATGAGAACGGCGCCTGGCCGTTGTGCATGATCACCCAGGCGGCGATGCCGGCGATGACGAATTCAAGCCCCAGCCGCGCCTTGCCGGAGAAGCCAAGATGCGATTGCTTCGTCACCTTGAGATAATCGTCGTAGAACCCGATCGAGCCGAAACCCAGGGTCACCAGCAGCACCACCCAGACATAGATGCTGGACAGGTTCGCCCACAGCAGCGACGAGCCGATGATGCCGCACAGGATCATCAGCCCGCCCATGGTCGGCGTGCCGGCTTTCTTGAAATGCGTCTGCGGCCCGTCGGCACGGATAGGCTGGCCCTTGCCCTGCCGCAGCCTCAGCGAATTGATGATGGCCGGACCGAAGATGAAGACGATCAGCGCCGCGGTGATCAGCGCGCCGCCGGTGCGGAAGGTTATGTAGCGGAAGACGTTGAAGACCGAGATCTTGTCCGCGAATTCGACGAGCAGTGTGAACATGCGATTCGGTCCCCGGACCTGGCTCTAGGTCTGTTTGGCGGTTGCGGCTGCCGCCGGAAATTTGCTGAGCAGTGCGTCGACCAGTTTGGAAAACCCGATGCCTTTCGACGATTTGATCATCACCACGTCGCCCGGCTTCAGCGCCGACAGAAGTACCAGTTTCAGATCCTCTGCGCCGGCGCGATACTCTGTCTCGATCTCATCAGGCAGGATGTCGGCCAGCGCCCGCATTTGCGGGCCGGCGAGAAACACCGTGCGCGTCTCGGTGCCGATGATGAGATCGGCAAGGGCAGCGTGCAGCTTCGCCGAATGATCGCCGAGCTCGAGCATGTCGCCGAGCACCGCGATGCGCCTGCCTTCGCCTGACACCGGCGTCGCGTTGAGCAGCGCCATCGCTGCGCTCATCGACGCCGGATTGGCGTTGTAGCTCTCGTCGATCAGCGTGATCGGACCTTTCGGGTGGCGCAGCACGTGGCGCTTGCCGCGTCCGCGTTCGGCCGAAAGATCGGCCAGCGCCAGCGCCACCCTGGCGATGTCGGCGCCGACCAGGTGCGCGGCGCCCAGCACAGCCAGCACATTCTGCACCATGTGTCGGCCCGGCGCGCCGACCCTGGCGGTGATCTCCTGACCGCCGATCTTGGCAGTGATGACGGAATGATCGGCATGCAGCGCGCATGTCAGCAGCTTGAAGGTCGCACGGGCATTCTCGCCAAAGCCGTAGATGTGCTCGACGCCGGCGGCTCTCGCCATCTTGTCCAGAAGCTTCCAGCGCGGGTCGTCGCGGTTGAGAAGGACGGCGCCGTCCGGTTCCAGTCCTTCGAAAATCTCGGCCTTGGCCTTGGCGATCTCGTCCAGATTGCGGAAGAAGCCGAGATGTGCCGCGGCGATCAGCGTGACGATGGCGACATGCGGCCGAACCATCCTGGCCAGTGGCCGGACCTCGTCGGGATGGTTCATGCCGATCTCGAACACGGCATAGTCGCAATCCACAGGCATCCGCGCCAGCGTCAGCGGCACGCCCCAGTGGTTGTTGAAAGACTGCGCCGATGCGTGCACCTTGCCGACCACGGACAGCACATGGCGCAGCGCTTCCTTGGTGGTGGTCTTGCCCGCCGAACCGGTCACCGCGATGATCTTGGCATTCGAGCGCGCGCGCGCGGCCAGCCCCAGCTTCTCCAGCGCGGCCAAGACGTCCTGCACGACGATCATCGGCGCCGTCAGCCGCCCGAGCGACGGCAGCTTGCCCTCGGCGACGACCAGCACGCCGGCGCCGGCCTTGATGGCGGCGGTCGCGAAATCGTGGCCGTCCATCGCCTCGCCCTTGATCGCGAAGAAAGCATCGCCCGGCTCAAGGCTGCGGCTGTCGATCGAGATGCCGCTGATACCCTCCGGCATCGGACCGAGCGGTCGTCCGCCCATGGCGGCGACGAGATCCTCTGAGGTCCACAGGAAGCTCATGCGGCGTGCTCCTGGAGCGCGGCGCGGACTTCCTCATGGTCGGAAAAATGCAGCGTTTCGGCGCCGACGGTCTGGCCTTCCTCATGCCCCTTGCCGGCCACGATCAGCGTATCGCCGGCATGGAGCATGGCGACTGCCTGGTGGATCGCCTTGCGCCGGTCACCGATCTCGATGGCGCCGGGTGCAGCGGCAAGAATCGCGGCACGGATCGTTTCGGGCACTTCCGAGCGCGGATTGTCGTCGGTGACGATGACGACATCGGCGAGCCGCGTGGCGATCTCGCCCATGATCGGACGCTTGCCACGGTCGCGGTCGCCGCCGCAGCCGAACACGACGATGACGCGGCCGGTGGTGAACGGCCGGACCGAAGCCAACACGTTTTCCAGCGCGTCCGGCTTGTGCGCGTAATCGACATAGACGGGCGCACCGTTGGCAGCGGTGCCAACAAGGTCCAGCCGGCCCGGGGCGCCCTTCAATTTCTCCAACGCCATCAGGGCTTTGGCGGCAGGTGTTCCTGTAGAAATGGCGAGGCCCGCCGAAACCAGGGCATTGGCGATCTGGAAATCGCCGGCCAGCGGCAGATCGATCTCGTGGAGAACGCCATCGACTTCCACCTCGGCACGCTGGCGGTGGCGCTCGTGCTCGACCCGCTTCAGTGTCAGGAACCCGCCGTGGCGGCCGACCGTCAGCACATCCAGTCCCGCGGCCCTTGCCGCCTGGATCGTCGGCTCCGACCAGGGATCGTCGGCAAAGATGACGGCCGGCGCGCCCTTCGGCAGCAGCGCGTCGAACAGGCGCAGCTTGGCGCGATGATAGTCCTCGACTGTCGGATGATAGTCCATATGATCGCGGCCGAGATTGGTGAACCCGCCGGCTGCGAGTTTCACGCCGTCAAGCCGGCGCTGATCGAGACCATGGCTGGAGGCCTCCATCGATGCGTGGGTGACGCCGGCATCCGCCAGTTCGCGCAGCAGCCTGTGCAGGTCGACCGGGTCGGGGGTGGTCAGCGAGCCGTACTCGTTGCGGCCCGGCGCCACCACGCCGGTCGTGCCGATCGAAGCAGCGGCAAAGCCTGACTGCTCCCAGATCTGCCTGGTGAAAGCCGCAACCGATGTCTTGCCGCTGGTGCCGGTCACCGCGACCATGGTTTGCGGCTGCCTGCCGAAGTAGCGGGCCGCACTCAGCGCCAGCGCCAGGCGCGGATCGTCGACGGCGAAAACCGGCACCGGCAGTCCGGTGACGGCGCCGCTGCCCTTGCCGGTCACGATCGCTGCGGCGCCGCGCTTGGCGGCATCGGCGGCATAGGCCGCGCCATCGGTCTTGGTGCCAGCGAGCGCGAAGAAGACCACGCCCGGTCCTACCTGGCGGGAATCCGAAGAAATCCCGGTAACCTCCGTATCGAAGAACGCTGTCCCCTCGACAGGCAGGATACCGGCTAGGTCTTTCAGCTTCATCGAACCCCATTCATAGCAACAAAATAGCGCGCAGTTGCCGGCGCGCCCTCAGAATCACTGATAGGAAACCAGCGTTGCGCCATTTTCATGGCTGAAATCTGGCTTCACGCCAAGCATGGAAGCCGAACGTCGGATAATGTTTGCAGCCATGGCGCCAGCATTCGAGGCGGCCGTCGCACCCATGCCGGGTTTTTCCGGCTTCGGTTCGTCGGCGATGGTAAGCACGATGTATTGCGGATCATCCATCGGGAACGCCGCGACGAAGGCGTTGAAGTTCTTGTCCTTTGAGTAGCGGCCGTTGACAACCTTCTCGGCCGTTCCCGTCTTGCCGCCGACGCGATAACCTGGGACCCTGGCGTTCCTGCCTGAGCCTTTCTCGGCATTGAGTGCATAGAGATAGCGCATGTTCTCGGAGGTCTTGTCGCTGACGACTTTCTTGGCCACCGACATCGCCTGTTCCTGCGCCCGTCTCAGGAATGTCGGCTGGATCAGATAGCCGCCGTTCATCAGCGCGGCACAGCCGACCGCCGTCTGCAGCGGCGTCGTCGACACACCGTGACCAAAGGCGATGGTGATCGAATGGACCTGTTTCCAGACCTTTGGCTCGGTCGGGCGGGCGACCTCAGGCAGTTCCGTCTGCATTCTCTCGAGGATGCCCAGGCGATGCAGGAATTCGCGGTGCCCCTCGATGCCGACCGCTTCGGCTTCCTTGGCCGAACCGATGTTGGACGAATAGATGAACACTTCGGGCACCGACAGCACCCGGGACTTGCCATGAAAATCATGGATGGTCTGGCGGCCGATCCTGATCGGGCGCGTAGCGTCGAAACGGCTTTCCAGCGTCACTTTGCCGGAATCGAGCGCCATGGCGGTGGTAAAGCTCTTCAAGGTCGAGCCCATCTCGTAGAGCCCGGCCGACATGCGGTTCAAGCGGTCCTTGTCGTGCGCATTATAGGGGTTGTTCGGATCGAAGTCCGGAACCGAGGCCATCGCGACCACTTCGCCGGTCTTGACGTTGAGAACGACGGCCCCCGCCGCGATTGCGCGGTATTTTTCCATGCCGGTGGCGACCTCGTCACGCACGATATGCTGGACGCGCAGGTCGATCGAAAGCTGCACCGGCTTCAGATCCTTGGCCACCGCCAGGCCGGACGCCTGAAGATCGCTCAGCCCCTGTTCGTCGATGTATTTCTCCATGCCGGAGATGCCCTGGTTGTCGATGTTGGTGAGGCCGACAATGTAGGACGAGGTTTCGCCGGCCGGGTAGAAGCGGCGCTTTTCGGTGCGGAAGCCGATGCCGGGAATGCCGAGCTGCAGAATCTCCGATTGTTGCTTGGGCGTCAGTTGCCGCTGCAGCCAGACGAAGCCGGCGCCGCTCTTCAGCTTGTGATAGGTCTGCTCGTAATCGATTTCGGGAAGCACCGTCGCCAGTTTTTCGATCGCCTCGTCGGCGTCGACAATGCGGCGCGGTTCGGCAAACAGCGACGCCGTCTTGATGTCGGTCGCCAGAACTTCGCCGTTGCGGTCGACGATGTCGGGCCGCGACGCCGTCACCCGGCTCTGCGGACCGCCGGACAGGTCGGGGTTCTGGAAACCGAGATAGACCAGCCGCCCGGTGATGGTCAGATAGATGCCCAAAAACACCGCCATCGTCATCACGACGCGGGTCCTGCCCTTGCCGCCGGTCGCCTTGCGGGCGCCTTCGACCACAATCGATCCGTCGTCGCCGGACTTGGCGCGGCGCGTCAGCAGACTGGTGATCACTGGAAGTCTGGCGATCATTGGACGATGCCTCCGGTGACCACGGGGTCGTTGCCCATCGGTTCCTTGCTGGAACTGTCGGCCATGCCGCCCAGCCGCTCGGACGAAAGGTCCTCGATGGTGAGGGGTTTTGCCGGCAGATCGTCCAGCCCGATGATCTGGCGGGCGCTGACCGGCTCGAGCTCGAGTTGCGATTTATAGGTCTCGGCCAGCTTTTGCAGGCGCGACGGTTGGGTAAGCAGGCTCCAGTCCGCCTTGAGGAGATCGATCGTATCCTCCTCGTAGCGGATCTGCGCTTGGATCTTGTGCACCGCCGCCAATTGTTCCTCGGCCTCGCGCTTGGTCTTGAAGGTCAAGGCCGCGGCCGAAACCATGACGGCGATAAGGACTATGTCGCTGGTACGAAACACGTGCTCACCTCTCTCCCGGCCGCTCGGCACCGGGAAGTTTTGGATCAGGAAGTTTTGGAAGCCCGAAAATCGAAAAATCGCCGGCGCGCGCCGGCGCGTCGGTGCGGATCGCCGCGCGCAGCCTTGCCGAGCGCGCCCGCGGATTGGCCGATATCTCGGCCTCACCGGGCGTCACGCCGCTGCCCACCTTTTTGAAGGTGGCGCTGCGCGCCTGCGCCTCGGGCAGGTGCCGCGATCCGGTCGCCGCATCGGCGCGATCGGCGATGAAGCGCTTGACGATGCGGTCTTCCAGGGAATGGAACGTCACCACGGCCAGCCGTCCGCCCGGTTTCAGCACGCGTTCAGCCGCAAACAGCGCTTTGGCCAGTTCGCCGAGTTCGTCATTGACGAAAATGCGCAGCGCCTGGAAGACGCGGGTCGCTGGATGGATCTTGTCCTTCGGCGCGCGGCCGATATGCGTCTCAATGGCGTCTGCAAGGTCGAGCGTGCGCTCGAACGGATGTTTTTCGCGACGGCTTTCAATCATGCGGGCGATGCGGCCGGCATGGCGCTCTTCGCCAAGAAACCCGAAGATGCGGGCAAGATCGCCCACCTTGAAAGAGTTGACGACATCGGCGGCGCTGAGGCCAGCCTGCGCCATGCGCATATCGAGCGGTCCGTCGGCACGGAACGAAAAACCGCGCTCCGCCTGATCGATCTGCATGGAGGAGATGCCGATGTCGAGCACGACGCCGTCAGCGCTTTCGACATGCTCGTCCAATGTCGAGAACGGCGCCTGGACGAGCCGGAGCCTGCCGCCCGATTGTTGCTCGAGAACACGACCGGCAGCAATCGCATCCGGATCGCGGTCGATCGCGACAACCGAGGCGCCGCTCGCCAGAATGGCTTTGGAGTAGCCGCCGGCGCCGAATGTGCCGTCGACGACCACCTCGCCCGTCTTGGGCGAAAGCGCCTCCAGCACTTCGGCAAGGAGGACCGGAATGTGACGGGCTGGTCCGCCAACGGCGTGAGGGTCATCGCCGTAGCCCGCCATCATTCCGGCCGCTCCCCAGGCTTCGTCCCCTGCCGAAGCTGCAGAAGCCGGGCGCGTGCTTCCGCCCCATAGGCGGTGAGCCGTCCAGGTTCCCAGATCTGAAAGAAATTGCCGCGGCCGACAAAAGCCGCTTCTGCGGAAATGCCGGTATGCTCGCGGATGAAATCGGTCATCGAGATGCGGCCGTCCTGATCGAGCTTGAGAAAGGTTCCATCGCCATGGCAGAAGAACGACATGTCGTCCGAGGTCTGCAGGAAGGGGTCTTCCTGCGCGATGCGCTGCTCGTAGCGGTCGAGCAGGTCGAGCCCGCCGACATCCATCGCCGGACGGTCCAGGCAGCGCAGCGCATAGAGTTCCGAATAACCGCGCTTCTGCACAACCGCACGGAAATGCGCTGGAACGGACACCCGCCCCTTCGCATCGATCCTGTTCACCGCGCTTGACAGAAACCGGTCCATTACGCGTTACGGCCGCTTGCGCCGCCGCACCCCTCTGCATCTTCCCGCCCGCGCCGCCGCAGCGCGGTCCCTGCCCAAAACTCACTTCGCTCCAAAAGGCAAAAACAGGCGAACGCGCAGCCGCCGCGGCTGCCCGATTGGCGTACGCTTCACCCTGACGCGGAACGAAGGCTTGAATATCTGAGTGGGATATCATGGGGCACTATGGGCGTCAACGGGAACAGGCTTCACAAAACGCGCGCCACAACCGATGAGGGGAGCTTTGACGGCACTCCCGTGTTTATGCTCCATTAAGCCTAACGAACCGTTTAGAGCCGATTGGCCTAACCGGAGGCGGCTTGCCGCGGAGCGCCACCACGCATAGCGTTGGCCTGTCTTTTCTCGGTCAGAAACAGGTTCTTTTCTCGGTCAGAAGGTTGAAAATACATGTCCGAAACAGCCAAGTCGCGCGCGGCCACCCTCGCCCATTTGCGTGGCGTCAAGCTCGCCAAGGGCGATCCGGTCTCGCTGCCGCTGACAATGACGACCACTTTCCATCTGCCCGGCAATCCGGCCGGCGTCAGCCAGTACGGGCGCTACGACAATCCGACGTGGGAAGCGGTGGAAGACATGCTCGGCCACCTCGAGGACGCGCCGTCCGTAGCGTTCCCGTCGGGCATGGCCGCGATCGCTGCGGTCTTCTTCGCGCTGCTCAAGGCCGGCGATCGCATCCTGTTGCCGTCCGATGGTTACTACACGCCGCGCCTGCTTGCCGAGCGCTTCCTCAAACCTTTCGACCTCCCGTTCGACACACGACCGACCAAGTCCTTTGTGGACGGCGGTTTTTCCGGCTACCGGCTGGTGTTCGTCGAGACCCCATCCAATCCTGGGCTGGACATTTGCGACCTGGCCGGCGTGGCGCGCCTTGCGCACGAGGCCGGCGCGCTGGTCGTCGCCGACAACACCACGATGACGCCTTATGGTCAGCGCCCGCTCGACCTCGGCGCCGATATTGTCGTTGCCGCTGACACCAAGGCGCCCAATGGCCATTCCGATGCGCTGTTCGGCCATGTCGCCAGCCGTGACGCCGGGATCATCACCGCCATCCGCGAGTGGCGCAAACTGTCGGGCTCGATCCCCGGACCATTCGAAGCCTGGCTGGTCCATCGAGGCCTCGAGACGCTGGAAGTCCGCTTCGAGCGCATGTGCAAATCGGCCGAACTGATCGCACGACGCCTGACAAATCATCGGGCCGTGAAATCCGTCCGCTTTCCTGGACTGGAGGATGATCCTTCACACAATCTGGCGACCACCCAGATGGAGCGTTTCGGCTTCCTTGTCGGCCTCGACCTGGGGAGTGAAGCCAGGGCCGAAGCGTTCATCGGCGCCTGCGCCCTGATCCAACCGGCGACCTCCTTCGGCGGTGTCCACTCTTCGGCCGAGCGGCGCGCCCGCTGGGGTGATGCGGTGCCGCCCGGCTTTGTTCGCCTGTCGGTCGGCTGCGAGCCGGTGGAAGCGCTTTGGCAGGCGATCGATGCGTCGCTGGCCCGGGGGCTAGACAGCGTCGACGGTTGAGCGAACCGATCACGGAGCCAGATCGTCGGCTTCGATATTGCGCCGGCCATGCAGCACACGCAGGATCTCGACTGCATCCTCGCCGACACGGTACAAGGTGAGGTATTCGCCGACGACCAGATGGCGGATGCCGGGCGCAATGTCTTCGCGCGGCGCACCCGAGAAAGGATAAATCGTCAGTTGCTGCCAGCGCGCTTCGATCCGGTCGAGCAGCCGGTCCGCTGCAGCCTCGTCGCCTCGCGCGATATGAAGCCAGATCGCGATCAAATCCTCTTCTGCATGTGCAGTTCGGATGATGGGCAGCAAATTCATGCCGCGTTGTCGGATTTCAATCGTCTACGCGCTTCGGCCTTGATTTCATCGATCGACGCAAATCGTCCCGGTCCGCTGTCGATCCCCTCCTGCACCAGCTTGCGCAACTCCTCGACCGTATAGCCATGCAAGTCACGGCGGTCCTTCCATTGCCTGAGTGCGTCGCGGATCACCTCGCTCGCCGAAGCATATTCGCCGGCGGCAACCACATCGTCGACCGCCGCCGCCAATTCCGGCGAAAGCGTGATGCTGCGCTTGTCGACCTGACCCATGGTGCGCTCCTGATACTGCCCGTACTAATGCATGTCGCGCAAAAGTGTGCAGCGGTTCTGCGATAACGACATGCATAGACAACAACCCAAAGCGCGTCGCGAGAGGACGGTCGAACGCGACGCGCTTTAGGAAAGTACGATTTAATCGCACCAGTTTCAAGAAACGCTTGCTCCATGCACAGCCCAGTAAAAGCTGATTCAGTCAATGAAGCGCCTGAACCAGCAAGCGCGCCCGAAGACGCAACCTGCTGATATCAGGGAGTTTCCCCCCAAGAATCTGGACGAAAACGTAGAATCTGGACGAAAATTGCCAGCTGGCCTGTAAGCCGGGTTCTGTATGGCCCTCGCCCCTTGCGGCGCGAGAACGTGGCGGCCATTCATCTTGGGCGCATGTTGCCATGCGCCTCACGCAACCTACCCGGGCGGTGAGCCGGAAACAGCCCTCGAGGGTTTCCCCTCGCACCGCCCCTATTCGGTCTTGCTCCCGGTGGGGTTTACCGTGCCGCTCCTGTTGCCAGTCGCGCGGTGGGCTCTTACCCCACCCTTTCACCCTTACCACGACGGATCGTGGCGGTTTGCTTTCTGTGGCACTTTCCCTAGGGTCGCCCCCGCCGGCCATTAACCGGCACCGTGTCTCCATGGAGCCCGGACTTTCCTCACCCGCAGCCTTTCGGCTTCGCGGGTGCGGCCGCCCGGCCAGCTGGCAAGGCGTATAAAGGGATTCACATTCGAAAACGCAAACAAAAAAGCAGGTCCCAGTCTATTACGATCTATTACGCCGGCGCTCCAAGCGCGGCCAGCTGCACTTTGACCTTGCCGCAATAGGCCGCGGAAATCGGGTTCATCCGCTTGGCGCCATGGCCGGCATTGTACTTCAGGATCGTGCCGCAGGTCGTGCCGTCGCCGAGGTTGCGCGCCATGGCGAGGTATTTCATGCCGTATTTGATGTTGGTCTCGGGATCGTGGAGACCCTTGATCGAGCCGCTGTAACCCATCATCCGCGCCGTCGACGGCTTGATCTGCATCAGGCCGATCTCACCGGCGCGGCCGACCTGGTTCGGCTGAAACCTGCTCTCGATCATGATGACGGCCTTGGCGAGCGAGACCGGCACACCATTGCTGGCCGCATGACGCTCGATGATCGTCGAATACTGGCCGCTATCGCCAGCGGCCGCCGGCTTCGGCGCCGCCGCCCGGCTTTGCCGGCCGATCGACGCCGTCTTCGCCTGGTCGATGCGGGTCCTGTTGCGCTTCACATGCCGCTTGGAGACTGCCTTCTTTGCAACGACTGCCTTCTTTGCAGAAACCTTTTCCGCCTTTGCGGATGCTGGCTGTTTCGCTTTCACCGCAGCAACTTTTTTCGCCTTTGCGGAGACTGTCCTTTTTTCTCCGGCATCTTGCCCGGCTTTCGGCGTGGCAGTCTTGGCGGACGCGGTCATGAAACCCTGGTCGGCCCGCTGGCTCAAAGGCGCGCCATTGGCCGCGCCGATGGCAAAAGTCATTACGCCGGCAGCAACAGCTGCCGTTAAAACGGTCAATTTCTGCATGGGATCCTGTTCTGTTTGAACCGCGCGAAGAACTTCACGCAGCTACGCCAATCAACGTCGGAACATTTGGGAGGCTGTAGGTCCGACGACTTGCACGGATCGCCTTTGACGGTCGAATTGGCGGCAAAAAAGGCGGGGCAAGTCACTTTAAATGACAGGCTGTAACTTACAGCCAGGAAAAGACTACTTGGACGGAACTGCCCTCACCGAGCCAAGCAGCCGTTTCAGCGTGCGAATTGTCGATCCGTCGGCCACGCCATCCACTTTGCGTTGCCGGAAATGCCTCTGGAAAGCCTCGACCACGATTTCGGTTTGCCGATCGAAAGCGCCTGATATCTCCACGCCATAACCGTAGAGCGCCAGCATCGACTGCAACGCCTCGACCTCGGCAGACGCGTCGCCGGCCTTCAGCACCGCGCCGCGCCTGACGGGTGCCGCTTCGACAAGATGGCCGACACCGGCCTCGAACAGGGCCTTCCAGGGGAATCTCTCGCCCGGGTCGATCTTGCGTCCCGGCGCCACGTCGGAATGGGCGAGCACCCGTTGAGCCGGGATGGAATGGCGCTGAACAATCCTCTTGCACAGGCCGATCAGGGCATCGATCTGCCGTTTCGGAAAATTCCGGTAGCCCAGCGAATGTCCCGGATTGACGATCTCGATGCCGACCGAACAGGAGTTGATGTCGCTACGTCCGAACCAGGAACTCTTGCCGGCATGCCAGGCACGGTCGCTTTCCCTGACCATCTGGACGATGCGGCCGTCCTCGTGGACGAGGTAGTGCGACGAAACCTCGCTGGCTGGATCGCACAGCCATGCTTCGGCGCCGGCGCCGGTCTCCATGCCGGTGTAGTGCAGCACGATCATGTCGACTGTCTCGCGTCGTGGACCGAAATTCGGCGATACCCTGACCTCGGCGCTCGGCTCGTCGGGCAGGAAGCCGCTCATGCGTGCCGCAGGCCCCGTTCGATCATCTCATAGGCCGCGTTGATCGCCGCTATCCTGCTGGTTGCGATCTTGATGAATTCCTGCGGCAGGCCGCGTGCGATCAGCCGGTCGGGATGGTTGTCCGAAACCAGCTTGCGGTAACGCTTCCTGACCTCCTCGAAGGTTTTTCCGCGCTCGATGCCGAGCACGACATAGGGATCGGCCGCACCCAGATCGACATGCCGGGCCAGAATGCTCTGGTAATGCGCCTCCTCGATCCGGAAGATCTCGGCGATGCGATGCAGGAACTGACCTTCGCGCTCGTGGACCAGCCCGTCGGCCTTGGCGATATGGAACAGCCCGTCGAGAATGTCCTCCAGCATCGCGCAGTTCGAATGGCCGGAGCCGCAAAGCTGCGCCATGCGCGCGGCATAGGTCTCGAAGCCGGCGATGTCGCGCTTGGCCAGATCGTAGAGCCGCGCCACATTGCGCGTCTGCTCCTTCGGCACTTCGAATATCTGCTGGAAGGCGCGCACCTCGTCCTGGGTGACGATGCCGTCGGCCTTGGCCATCTTGGCCGACAGCGCGATCATCGCCACCGAGAAGGCGACGCGCCGGCGCAGGTCGGGGTCGCCGGAGAAAACCGTGCGCACAGCCTCGACCACGTCGGCGACGCCGGACGAGGTTGAGGACGAAACGCGGGTGATGAAGTCGCCGAGGCGATCCCAAATCGACATGGGCACCTATTAGGGCTAACTGGCCGCCGCTATCAAGCCCACCGCTATCAAGCTGAAGACAATGCCGCAGGGCCGCCCCAGCCGATTTCGCGCCCTTCTGAGCAGGCGGCCTCCCTGAGCAGCTGGCGCAACCGTCGATCATGGAAATTGGCAGGCAGCAACGGCCATGGCGCGCGAAACTGCAAGCCTTCGTCACCTCGCCATTTCGGCCCCTTCTGCTGGGCCAAAAAGTGACAGGCGAAACCGAGCTTGCGGCGGCGGCCCGCAAGAAGACTGTCCTGAAGTCAGAAGGCCGGCAGGATGCCGGCCTTCCGTTCACCACATAAGAATTACTGCGCCGGCGCAGATGGCTGTGCCGGAGCCGGCTCGGCCGGCTTGGTCGCGTCGGGAGCCGGCTGCATCGGCTGTTCGTTCGCCGGCGGATTGGTGCTCTGCGTGGTGGTAGCGTCCCCGCCCGTGCCGCTGTCGCTGCAAGCCGCAACGCCAAGCAGGGCAAGCGCCGAAACCGACGCAAGAATGAGTTTCTTCATGACATCTCTCCTCTAATCACGCCCCCGCTACCGGTGACGATCGAGGACAGAATGCACCGAATGCCCCATGGGTTTCATAACGTTGCATTTCCGTATGTAACATCATCTGCTTTTGCGTTGCCGGCGAAGCCATGGCGAATTAACACCAGACCATGGCGAATTAGCACATTTGAATCAATAAAATGCCCGGGAGAGCTGCCGTGACCGCCAAATGGGATTTCTGGATCGACCGCGGCGGCACCTTCACCGATGTCATCGGCCGGGACCCGCAAGGCGGGCTGCACCCGCGCAAGCTGCTATCCGAAAATCCCGAAGCCTATGCCGACGCCGCCATCCAGGGCATTCGCGATCTGCTCGGGCTAAAATCCGGCGCGCCGATCCCATCCGGCCTGATCGGCGACATCAAGATGGGCACCACCGTTGCCACCAACGCGCTTCTGGAGCGCAAGGGCGACCGTGTGCTGCTGCTCATCACCAGGGGATTTCGCGACGCGCTGAGGATCGCCTATCAGGCGCGGCCCGATATCTTCGCCAAGCAGATCATCCTTCCCGAACAGCTCAACGAGCGCGTCATCGAGGTCGACGAGCGCGTGCGCGCCGACGGCCGCGTCGAAAGGCTGCTCGACATCGCCGCCATGCGCCCGGCCATCGAACAAGCCAGGGCCGACGGCATCGACGCGGTGGCGATCGTGTTCATGCATGCCTGGAAATATCCCGACCACGAAAAGGCGGTTGCAAAAGTCTGCAGGAAACTGGGGTTTTCGCAGGTCTCGGTCAGTCATGAGGTCTCGCCGCTCATCAAGCTGGTCGGCCGCGGCGACACGACCGTGGTCGACGCTTATTTGTCGCCGATTCTGTCGCGCTATGTGCAGGGGGTGGCAGAAGAGCTGGGCGTCCTCTCCCCCCTCGAGGGGGGTGAGGAGCGGTCGGCCAAAGGCCGAGAAAAAGCCAACGATTTGGCTTTTTCAGCGACGAACGCCCGGAGCCATAGCGAAGGGCAGGCTGCGCAGCAGCCACAGAGTGTCATCTCAGAAGGCACCGCCAGAGCGTCGAACCCAGTCGAGCCGACCCCACCCGGCGGCTTCGCCGCCACCCTCCCCTCAAGGGGGAGGGAATCCCCTCGCCTGATGTTCATGATGTCGTCCGGCGGCCTTACCGCCGCCGATATGCTCCAGGGCAAGGACGCGTTGCTGTCCGGTCCGGCCGGCGGCGTCGTCGGCATGGTCGAGACAGCAAAGCTCGCCGGTTTCGACAAGGTCATCGGCTTCGACATGGGCGGCACCTCAACCGACGTCGCTCATTATGACGGCGACTACGAGCGCGCCTTCGACACCGAGGTTGCCGGTGTGCGCATCCGCGCCCCAATGATGCGCATTCACACCGTCGCCGCCGGCGGCGGCTCCATCCTGCACTACGAGGCCGGCCGTTTTCGCGCCGGGCCGGATTCGGCCGGCGCCAATCCCGGCCCGGCCGCCTACCGGCGCGGCGGACCGCTGGCCGTCACCGACGCCAATGTCATGCTGGGCAAGCTGCAGCCCGACTTCTTCCCGGCCATTTTTGGACCCGGCCAGGACGAGCCGCTCGACGTGCAAACCGTGCGCGAGAAGTTCGCCGCACTCGCCGCCGAAATCGGCGACGGCCGCACGCCGGAGGCGGTCGCCGAAGGGTTCGTCACCATCGCCGTCGAAAACATGGCCAACGCCATCAAGAAGATTTCCGTGCAGCGCGGCTACGACGTCACCGAATATCTCCTGAACTGTTTTGGCGGCGCCGGCGGCCAGCACGCCTGCCTCGTAGCCGACGCACTCGGCATGGAGGCGGTGCTGATCCATCCCTTCTCCGGTCTGCTGTCGGCCTATGGCATTGGATTGTCCTCGATTTTTTCGTCGCGCCAGCAGGCGCTGCTGAAACCGCTGGCGGAAGTATCCAGGCCGGCAATCGACGAGCTCATCGCGACGCTGCGCAAAGCCGTCATCGACGAACTTGCCGCGCAAGGCATTGCCGAGGACGCCGTCGCCTCGAAACCGGTGCTGCAGATCCGCTACGACGGCACCGACACTGCGCTGCCGGTGAATTTCGAGCGCGGCTCGATCGCACGCGCCAAGGCGGATTTCGAAGCCGCCCACAAGGCGCAGTTCGGCTTCGTCTATGGCGACAAGCCGATGATCGTGGAATCGGTCGGCGTCGAAGGTATCGACAGCGGCGCCGCCGGCCGCGAGGAAAGTGATTCAATCCTTGAGGACATCGCCGCAAGCCCTTCGGAAAATCGGCAAATCTTCATCGACGGCACCTGGCGAGACGCCGGCATTTTCCGGCGCGAGGCGCTCAAACCGGGGCACAAGCTAGGCGGCCCGGCCCTGGTCATCGAACCGAACCAGACCATCGTCGTCGAGCCGGGCTGGCAGGCCGAAATCACCGCCAAAAACCACGTGCTCCTGCGTCGCATCGAGAAAAAGCGCCGGCTGGCGGCGCTCGGCACCGAGGCCGATCCGGTCATGCTGGAGGTGTTCAACAACCTGTTCATGTCGATCGCCGAACAGATGGGCGTGACGCTGCAAAACACCGCCTATTCGGTCAACATCAAGGAACGGCTGGATTTCTCCTGTGCCGTCTTCGACCGCAATGGCGCGCTGGTCGCCAATGCGCCGCACATGCCGGTGCATCTCGGCTCCATGGACCGTTCGGTGGAAACCATCATCCGGCTCAACTCCGGCGACATTCACCCCGGCGACGTCTTCGCACTGAATGCGCCTTATAATGGCGGCACGCATCTGCCTGACATTACGGTGGTGACACCGGTCTTCTCCCTCCCCCTCGAGGGGAGGGTGGCGGCGAAGCCGCCGGGTGGGGTCGGCTCAGACGGCACCACAAGAACGTCGAGCACTGCCGCAGCGACCCCCTCCGCCGCCTTCGGCGGCACCTCCCCCTCAAGGGGGGAGGAGATCCTCTTCTACGTCGCCTCGCGCGGCCATCATGCCGATATCGGCGGCACCGCGCCCGGCTCGATGACGCCGCTCGCCACCACCGTCGACGAGGAAGGCGTGCTGTTCGACAATTTCCGCATCGTCGATCGCGGCCGGTTCCGCGAGAAGGAGCTGGAGACGCTGCTCACCGACCACCCCTACCCGGCACGCAACCCGCACCAGAACATCGCCGACCTCAAGGCGCAGATTGCCGCCAATGAAAAGGGCGTGGCCGAGTTGCGCGAGATGGTCGGGCATTTCGGCCTTGGCGTGGTCGAGGCCTATATGGGCCATGTCCAGGACAATGCCGCCGAAAGCGTGCGCCGCGTGCTGGAGCGGCTGCCCGACAGCTCCGTATACGAGTATCCGACCGACACCGGCCAAATCATCAAGGTGAAGATATCGGTCGACCGGCAAAAGCGTGAGGCGACCGTCGACTTCACTGGCACATCGCCGGTCATGAAGAACAACTTCAACGCCCCCGAGCCGGTCGCCCGCGCAGCCGTGCTCTATGTGTTCCGCGTCATGGTCGAGGACATGATCCCGATGAATGCCGGGTGTCTGAGACCGATCAACATCATCATTCCCGAAGGTTGCATGCTGAAGCCGACCTACCCGGCCGCGGTCGTCGCCGGCAATGTCGAGACCTCGCAGCATGTCACCAATGCGCTGTTCGGCGCCATGGGCGCGATGGCCAATGCGCAAGGCACGATGAACAATCTCACCTTCGGCAACAAGCAGTACCAGTATTACGAGACGATCTGCTCCGGCTCGCCGGCAGGCCGGATGAACAGCGGTCGCGGCTTTGCCGGCACCTCCGGCGTCCACACCCACATGACCAATTCGCGCCTGACCGACCCGGAAGTGCTGGAGTTGCGGTTCCCCGTCCTGCTCGAGGATTTCCACATCCGCGAAGGCTCCGGCGGCAAAGGCAAATGGAGTGCCGGCGACGGCACCGAGCGCACCATCCGTTTCCTCGAAAAGATGGAATGCGCGATCCTGTCCTCACATCGCAATCGCCCGCCGCAAGGCCTGGACGGCGGCGGCGATGGTGAGGTCGGCTCGACCAAGGTTCGCCGCAAGGATGGCCGCATCGAAGTCCTGAAGGCTTGCGACCAGACGGTGCTCGAGGCCGGTGAAGCCGTCATCGTGACGACGCCGACGCCGGGCGGATTTGGCCGCCCCTAAGGGGGCATCCAGAATTCGCTCCGGCGAGTCAGGTGGGGTGGTTTTCGAGAACCGAAGCGGAGCGGACATTTGGTCCGTGAGCATCGGAAGCGCAGAAAACCGCGTCAGATGACCGCCGGAGTAGAATTATCGATGCCCCCGACTGTCACCGGCCTGTCATCCACCTGCGCTACCCGCTTGCGCCAGAGCAAACGGGGAATCGCCTTGTCATGACGGATGTTTCCGGAGAACTGGTTTTTCGCCGCGGCAAGCAAGTTGGCAAGGCCGTCTACCAGAACCGCCCGCTGTCGAAGGCCGGCCTCTCCGAGCGGCTCTTCGCCTTGCTGTTTTCCGGCCTCGTCTATCCACAAATCTGGGAAGACCCCGACGTCGACATGGAGGCGATGCAGCTTGGCCAGGGCCACCGCGTCGTCACCATCGCCTCGGGCGGCTGCAACATCCTTGCCTATCTCACCCGGTCACCCGAAAGGGTCGACGCCGTCGATCTCAACGCCGCCCATATCGCGCTGAACCGCATGAAGCTCGAAGCGGTGCGCCATCTGCCGTCGCAGGGCGACCTGTTCCGTTTCTTCGGCGCTGCCGAGACCCGTCACAATTCGCAAGCCTACGACCGTTTCATCGCGCCGCATCTCGACCCGGTCAGCCGCCATTACTGGGAACATCGCAACTGGCGCCGGCGTCGCCGCATCGCCGTCTTCGACCGCAATTTCTACCAGACCGGGCTGCTCGGCCTGTTCATTGCCATGGGCCATCGCACCGCCAAATTCTTCGGCGTCGATCCGGCCGGCATCATGGAAGCCAAAAGCATGGCCGACCAGCGCCGCTTCTTCGACGAGGAACTGGCGCCGGTCTTCGAAAAACCGCTGCTGAAATGGGCAACATCGCGAAAAGCCTCGCTGTTCGGCCTCGGCATTCCGCCGGCGCAGTACGATTCGCTGATCACCTCGGGCGACGGCACCATGGCCAGCGTGCTGAAGGCCCGGCTGGAAAAGCTCGCCTGCGATTTTCCGCTGGAGAACAACTATTTCGCCTGGCAGGCTTTTGCCCGCCGCTATCCCAATCCCGGCGAGGCGGCGCTGCCTGCCTATCTCGAAAAACGCAACTACCAGGCGATCCGCAACAATGTCGACCGCGTCGCCATCCACCATGCCAATCTGATCGAATTCCTTGCCGGCAAGGATGCCGGTTCGGTCGACCGTTTCGTCCTGCTCGACGCGCAGGACTGGATGACCGACGACCAGCTCAATGCGCTGTGGGCTGAGATCACCCGCACCGCGTCGACCGATGCTCGCGTCATCTTCCGCACCGCGGCCGAACCCAGCCTGTTGCCCGGCCGGGTCTCGAAGTCGCTGCTCGACCAGTGGAGCTATGCGGACCAGGCCTCGCGCGAATTCTCGGCCCGCGACCGTTCGGCGATCTATGGCGGCTTCCACCTTTATGTGAAGCAAGCCGCATGAGCGCGACCGAACCGCCGGCCACGCACGGCGAACCGCCGGCCAGGCATGCCGAACTGATGGACGGCGTCTACCGCTGGCAGCGGCACATCTACGACCTCACCCGCAAATATTACCTGCTCGGTCGCGACCGGTTGATATCAGGGCTGGATGTGCCGGGCGGCGGCACCGTCCTCGAACTCGGCTGCGGCACCGGCCGCAACATCGTCCTCGCCGCCCACCTTTATCCCGACGCCCGTTTCTTCGGTCTCGATATTTCAGCCGAAATGCTGGAAACGGCCACTGCTGCCATTGCCCGCGAAGGTCTTTCCGGCCACGTCAAGCTGGCGCGCGGCGACGCCACCGATTTCGACGCGAAGGCGCTATTTTCCGTCGAAAGCTTTGACCGCATTTTTGTCTCGTATTCGCTGTCGATGATCCCCAGCTGGGAGAAGACGATTTGCGCGGCACTTGCAGCCCTGTCACCCGGCGGTTCGCTGCACGTCGTCGATTTCGGCCAGCAGGAAGCCCTGCCCCGCTGGTTCCGCATGCTGCTGCGCGGCTGGCTGAGAAAATTCCACGTCGAGCCGCGCGAGGCCCTGCGGGACGTCCTGCAATCGGAATCTGCAAAGATCGGCGCAACCCTTCGGTTTAGAACGCTTTATCGCGGTTACGCCTGGCTGGCTGTGATCAAGATCGCCGTCTAGCTCCTCAGCACGGAGGATTTGGCTTTTGACTGACGGGCGCTGACGACCGGCCTGCAGCTGGCAGCTTCGCTGACGGCGCCTGCACATCAACGTTGGACGTTAGCGAAAGCCGCAATCACGGCCAATCTCCCCCCTTGTGGGGGAGATGTCCGGCAGGACAGAGGGGGGCGCCTCGCTCCGCGATCGAAGGTTCTGCACCTCAGCAGCGCTCCAAGGTCACGGAATCCCAAGATCGGTCGCGTCGCTTCGCTCCTCGCCCGACGAGCGGGCGCGTGTTGATCGTGCAAGGCCTTTGGCGACGGCTGCATAGACGCTGCGGCGAGCGACCGCCGCATTCCTCTAATCCAGCGCCTTCACCAGTGCTGCCAGCATGGTCTGCGGCCGGTAGCCGAGCTTGGCCGGCGTCAGGCCGAGCCGCACCACTACAAGCTGCTCCGACGGGATGATGGAGACCGTCTGCCCGTCATGGCCTTCCATCCAATAGCTGTCCCTAGGCAGACCCGCAGCGATGCCGGCGCCGGGGCTCTCTTCGTCGCCCGGACCCTCGATCCACACCTGGCCGCTGCCATAGACTTTCGAGCCGGGTGCGGCTTCCCGCATCCAGGCGACGAAGCCGGCAGGCAGGACCTCCTGGCCGTTCCAGACACCATCCTGCAGCAGGAACTGGCCGAAGCGCGCCCAGTCGCGGGCGGTGGCGTAGAGATAGGACGAGCCGACGAAGGTGCCATGCTCGTCGGCCTCCAGCACAGCGCTCTGCATGCCGAGCGGGTCGAACAGCGAAACCCTCGGCCACGCCAGCGCCTTGTCCTTATCGCCGATCGCATCCTGCCAGAGCCGCGACAGCATCACTGCCGTGCCGCTCGAATAGGAAAATACCTTGCCCACCTCGCCGGTCAGCGGCTTGGATCCGGCAAAGCCCGCCATATCAGGCTCGAGATAGAGCATCCGCGTCACGTCGGTGACGTCGCCATAATCCTCGTTGAACTCCAGCCCGCTCGACATCGCCATCATGTCGGCGAGACTGATGGCGGCGCGGCCGTCCGCTTTCCAGGGTCCGAACAGGCCCTGGTTGGTCATCACCATCTTGCCGTCCTTCACCACCGTGCCGACGATCGCGGCATTGACCGTCTTGGTCATCGACCAGCCAAGCAGCGGCGTCTTTTCGGTAAAACCTGCACCATAACGCTCGGCGACGATGCGGCCGTTCTTGACCACCACCACAGCCCGCATACCGGCGCCGGTCATTGCAGGATCGTCGAGGATTTTCACGATTTCGGGGTTTTGCGAGGCATCAACTCTGTCGCCCTCCGGCCAGAGCACGTCGAGCGGCGGCGCCGGTGTCAGCGGCGCCCCGGCGACTGCTTTGGCCCTGGCGCTGTCGCCATCCGGAACCGAAGCACAGCCGAGCCCGTCGCGAACGACGGCGACGCTCTTGCCGAACACGCCGAACAGCCCGGCCGAAACCGTCCCCTGCTCCCAGTCGACCGACACCCGCATCAGCCTGAGCAGCGGGTGGCCCGGCGCCTGCACGTCGACGGCGAGCACCTGATCGGCATCGCGTCCGGCGATAAAGACATTCGAGCAGACGATCTTGGCCGTATAGCCCGAGCCGACGCGGATCAGTTCCGGCGGCGCCAGATACAGCCAGGCAGCGAGTGCTGCGACCGCCAGCACGGCCAGCCCGAGCAGCCATTTCACCAGCCTCAGAACAGTCTGCATTCTTCCGACTCTCCCCGGACGCTCATCCATGCCATTGATTTGCCGCCATTGCTTCGGCAAAATCGCGGTTCTGGTCGAGCGCTGTCAACGGAATATCAACCATGATCGGCGATCACTGATGCATGTCGCCCAAAAGCATGCCCCCGGGCCCGAACCGGGGGTGCGCAGCGGTTTTGGGATAACGACATGCCATAAAAAAGATCAAGGCGCGCCGAAGCGGCGCGCTTTGGGATAGGAGAGCGGTCCTGTGGGGCGATCGCTTGGGGGCACGGTCGAGGGACCACCTGCAGCAACAACCCATCAGCGGCCGGCTGAAACCGGTTCAGGAGTAGCGATGCGCCGTTTCGCGGCTTTCATTATGCTGACGCTGCTGGGCGCCTGCTCGACCGTCGCCGATCTTGCGCCTCCCTCATCGGGCGCGCCGAGCGTTGCGGTGCGCGCACCCCGTTTTGACGACTCCGACCCGCATGAGTGGGACAGCGGCGCGCCGTGGAGCTATGCCGTTCATGGCACCGACGTCTCCAAATACCAGACCTCGGTCGATTGGCCGGCGGCCAGGGCCAGCGGCATTTCCTTCGTTTTCGTCAAGGCGACGGAAGGTGGCGATCGCTTCGACGCGTATTTCAACGAGCATTGGAGCCGCACGAAAGCCGCCGGAATTCCGCGCGCCGCCTATCATTTCTACTATTTTTGCACGCCGGCCGCGACGCAGGCGCGCTGGTTCATCCAGAACGTGCCCAGAGACCGCTCGGCAATGCCGCCGGTTCTCGACATGGAATGGAACCCGCAATCGCCGACCTGCAAGCTGCGTCCCAATGCGGCCACGGTGCGCAGCGAGATGAGCACTTTCCTCGAAATCGTCGAAAAGCACTATGGCAAGAAGCCGATCATCTACACCTCGATCGATTTCTTCGACGACAACGGCCTGTCGGCCTTCCGCGGCTATCCCTACTGGCTGCGTTCGGTGGCCGGCCATCCGCGCAAAAGATACGGCAGCCACCCGTTCACCTTCTGGCAGTACACCGGAACCGGTATTGTGCCGGGCATCTCAGGCAAGGCCGATATCAACGTGTTCAACGGCTCGGAAGCCACCTGGAACAAATGGCTGCGGCAGAACACCCGTTGACAGCGGGCCTGCAGCCTGCTTTTCGACACAGCCAATGAAGGACGCCTGCAACCGCCGGTAATCTTCTCGGGAGGATGGCGATGCGATTGCGCTTGGAAATTCTCGCGGCGCTGTTTCTGGCCGCCACGGCGCCGGCGGTGGCACAGCAATGTGGTGGCGATTTCCAGGCATGGAAGCAGGGCGTTGTGGCCGAGGCGAAGAATGCCGGCGTCGGCACTGCCGGACTCGAGGCGCTGGAAACCGCCGCTCTCGATGGAAAGGTGCTGGCGCGAGATCGCGCTCAAGGCGTCTTTACCCAGACCTTCATCGAGTTTTCGAACCGCATGATATCGGCCTATCGGCTGAAGCAGGGCGCCGTCATCTTAAAGGAATATGCCGACGTGTTTGCCCGCGCCGATCGCGAATTCGGCGTTCAGGCCCCGGTCATTGCCGCCTTCTGGGCGCTGGAAACCGATTTCGGCGCCGTGCAGGGCGATTTCCAAACGCTGAACGCGTTGGTCACGCTCTCTCACGACTGTCGTCGCCCGCAGCTCTTCCGGCCCCAGATCGTGCCATTGTTGACGCTGATCGATCGCGGCGTGGTCCCGGCCGACGTCACCGGCGCCTGGGCGGGCGAAATCGGCCAGACGCAGATGCTGCCTTCCGACTATCTCGGCCGAGGCGTCGACGGCGACGGCGATGAAGTGATCGACCTGCGCGGCAGCGCGCCTGATGTGATCATGACCACGGCCAACAAGATCACGTCGCGCGGCTGGAAACGCGACCAGCCCTGGATCGAGGAAGTCCGCGTGCCCGACGACTTGCCCTGGGACCAGACCGGCCGCACCAACAAGCTGCCGCTAACGCAATGGGCTCAGTGGGGTGTCACCAACCCGAACGGCACGCCGCTTGTCGACAACGGCCTGAAGGCAGGCCTCGCGCTGCCTATGGGCCGCAAGGGGCCGGCCTTCCTGGTCTACGACAATTTCGACGTCTACCTCGAATGGAACCAGTCCTTCACCTATGCACTGACTGCGGCAAATCTCGCCGCGCGGCTGGCAGGTGCGCCGCAATTCGACCCGCGCAATCCCGAACCCGGCCTCAACGGCGACCAGATGAGGGCATTGCAGACAAAGCTCGAGGCCAGAGGCTATGACGTGGGAACGGTCGACGGCATCTTGGGCACCAACACCCGCGAAGCGATCCGCAAGGAGCAGATGCGGCTAGGCCTGCCGGTCGACGGCTGGCCGACACCGGAGCTTTTGGCGAAGCTGTAGCAGGTTAGTGAATAGTGGTGAGTAGTGAATGGTGAATGGTGAATGGTGGTGAGTGGAACTAGGTACTGACTACTGACTACTGACTACTGACTACTGACTACTGACTACTGACTACTGACTACTGACTACTGACTTATTCACTATTCACTATTCACTATTCACTATTCACTATTCACTATTCACCATTCACAAATCCGTCATCGCCTGGCAAGCAGAAAGTCGATAAACACTCGCAAGGCCGGCGGAACCTGCCTGGAGCTTGTATGATATAGGTAAAAGCCCGGAAATCTCGGCGACCAGGCTTCGAGAAAACGGATGAGCTTGCCGGTTTCGATCCACGGCCGAACCTGGTAATCCAGCATGTAAGCCACGCCGATCCCATCCAGGGCCGCCCTGATCATCAGTTCCGTGTCGTTGACCGTCAGACCGCCGTTCACGGCTATTTCGAAAGCGCGCTGGCCTCGCGCGAACTCCCATCGATAGATGTTGCCGCCACCGGGCCACTGGAAATTGATGCATTGGTGATGGTGCAGATCGGCGGGATGACGGGGCATGGGGTGATCCTCGAGATAGCTGGGCGCCGCCACCGCAGCCATCTCCAGTTCGTCGCTGAGTTTCACCGCCACCATGTCCTTATGCAGCCGCTCACCAAGCCTGATTCCGGCATCGAATCGTCCCTCGACAATGTCAGTCAGTGTGTCGTCGACGATGATGGTGAGGGCAATATCGGGATAGGCCCGGCGGAAATCGCCGAGGATGGGCACGATGAAACGCATGGCGGCGATGCGTGGAACGTTGATGCGCAACGAGCCTGCCGGTCGATCGCGCGATGCATGCGCGTCGGCGACAGCCCCTTCGAGTTCACTGAATGCCGGAGCGAGGCGGGCAAACAGCGTTTCGCCTGCAGTGGTCGGCGACACGCTGCGTGTCGTGCGGTTGAGCAGCCGGACACCGACACGCTCCTCCAGCCCGCGTATCGTCTGGCTAAGCGCCGGCGGCGAAATCCTGAGCCTGGCCGCGGCGCGGACAAAGCTGCCTTCCTCGACGATCGTCGCGAACGCCTTCAGCTCGGAAAACTCGGTCCCTCGCATTATGTATCTCAGACTTAACAAGGCTGTTCGATAATAGATTATTATCTGAGCAATAGCATGCCCCTAACTTCGACATGGAACCGACGCTCGATTTGGAGCGGCCGTAGCCAGACGAGAAAAGGACAGCAGCTATGTATCATTCGCTTGATGGCAAAACCGCGCTCGTGACCGGCAGTTCGCGCGGCATCGGCCGCGCCATCGCCGAGGGGCTAGCGGCAAACGGCGCGGCCGTGGTCGTCAATTATGTCGGTAACGAGAAAGCCGCCCAGGAAGCCGTTGCCGCCATCCGCGAGAATGGCGGCAACGCCGTCGCCATTCGGGCCGATATCTCCATTGTTTCCGACATTCGCCGGCTGTTCGATGAAACCGAGAAGCAGATGGGCGCGATTGACATCGTCGTCGCCAATGTCGGCGTCGCCGTCATAAAGCCGTTCGTCGAGGCCACCGAAGCCGACTTCGACCACGTCTTCGGCGCCAATGCCAAAGGCACCTTCTTCACGCTTCAGGAAGCGGCGCGGCGCGTGCGCGACGGTGGCCGCATCATCGCGGTTTCCACCGGTGGAACCAAGATGTTCTTCACCCAGACCGCTCTTTATCTCGGCAGCAAAGGAGCCGTCGAGCAGTTCGTCCGCGTCCTCTCGCGCGAACTCGGACCGCGCTCCGTCACCGTGAATGCGCTTTCGCCGGGCTTTACCGACACCGACCTGCTTCCGCAGCGGGACCGGGCCGTGGCTGCCGGCATGTCGCCCTTCGGCAGGATCGGAGCGCCGCGCGATGTTGCCGACGTCGCGGTTTTCCTCGCCTCCGACGAGGCCCGCTGGCTGACCGGCGAGAACATCCAGGCCGGCGGCGGTGTTGCTTAGTGGGTAGTGAATAGTGAGTAGTGAGTAGTGAGTAGTGAATGGTGAATGGTTAATGGTGAATGGAATTAGATATTCATTACTGATTACTGATTACTGACTACTGACTACTGACTACCGAATACTGACTATTCACTATTCACCATTCACCATTCACCATTCACTAATCCGCCATCGTCTCCAGGCTGGCAAACCCCTGCGGCGCGTCACCTTCATCGAACGGCGTCGTCACCTCGACGAAAGTGTCGGGATAGAAGCCGTTGAACCGTGTCCTCAGCGACAGCGAATAGGCGCCGATATGGCCGATCTCGATCCAATCGCCGGTATCGACCGTTTCCGGCAGCCAGAACGGCCGCGACAGGATGTCGACGGAATCGCAGGTTGCGCCGCAGACCTTGAACGGCACGATGGTCTTCTCCTCGCCGTTGCGCGAACGGATCGCCGGGTCTGGAATGAAGCGCGCCGGCAGCGTGATCTTGCCGGTCCATGAATCCGACAGCGACGCCCAGATACCGTCATTGATGTAGAGCCGCTTGCCCTTGCGCAGCAGCACACGCACGATCAGCGACAGGCAGCGCGCCACGATCACCCGGCCCGGCTCCGCCACCAGCGGCATCTGGTCGAACTGGTATTCCTTGAGGTCGCCCGACAGCCGCGACATGATCTGGCCGAGCGACGGCATCTCGATCTGCTTGCGGTTGGGATCATGGCCGTATTCGGCGGGAAAACCACCGCCGACGTCGAGGCCGGCAATGTCGAAGCTGACGCGGTTGCGCACCCAGTCGGCCGAGGCCAGCGCGCGCTCATAGGTGTCGGGATCCTCGATCTGACTGCCGACATGAAAGCACAGGCCGACCTTGTAGCCGGTCCGGTTCAGCCGTTCGGCCAGATCGACCGCATTGGCCGGTCCGGCGCCAAACTTCTTCGACAGTTCGTAGGCGGCCGATCCTTTCGTCTGGATGCGCACGAACACGGTGATCGCACCCGGATCGATATCGAGCGCCCGCACCACGCGGGTCAGCTTGGTGATCTCGTCCTCGTGGTCGAGCGAGATGACCCGGATGCCATATTTCTCCAGCGCCAGCTTGATGTCCGACTGTGCCTTGACTGGATGCATGTAGAGCATCTCGGCGTCCGGCGAGACTGCGCGCACGGCGGCGAACTCACCGGGCGAGGCCACGTCGAAAGCGCCGACGCCGGCCTCGACCAGCGCCTTCAGCACGATCTGCTCGCCGTTGGTCTTGACCGCATAGGCGGTCTTGCCGGGAAACATGCCCATGAACTGCCTGGCGTCCGCCTTCAGCACCTGCGGGCGGAAGCAATAGATCGGATCGTCCGGGCGAAGCGCCAGCGCCGCTTCGCGCGCATTTTCGAATTGCTGCATGGACGAATCCCTTGGCTTAGACTGCGCACAATTAATCCAACCTATGCGGGAATGAAAACAATTCTGTGTCTCGCACCCCTGACGCTGCGGCGCTACGGCAGATGATGCAATGCTAGTCCACTGATCTGGTTTCGGGTGGCCCTTGCCATCGAAGAGGATATGGCCTGAACAGACGCCTGTTTGACTTGGCATTCAGAACCATCCGGGAGGATGATCCATGGCGATTTCGACGACGGCAATGCGCGGCCCCATGGTCTTGAAAGACTGGGCGCAGCTTCTGCTGCTCGGTGCGATCTGGGGTGGCTCGTTCTTCTTTGCCCGCATTGCGGTTGCCGAGATTCCGCCGCTGGTGCTGGTGCTGTTTCGCGTCGCCATCGCGGCGCTGGCGCTGCATCTCTATCTCGGCCTGCGCGGTCCGTCCTTCCGCATCGCCTTGCCGCATGCCGGCCTGTTCTTTCTGCTGGCGCTCGTCAACAACGTCATACCGTTCTCGCTGATCTTCGCCGGCCAGACCGAGCTTGGCGCCGGTGTCGCCTCAGTGCTCAATTCGACGACGCCGTTCTGGACGTTGATCCTCGCCAACGCGCTGACATCAGACGAAAAACTCTCCTGGAACAAGCTTGCCGGGATTGCGCTCGGCATCGTCGGCACGGCGGTGATGATCGGTCCCGGCCTGCTTGCCGGGCTGGGCGGGCCGGTCTGGGCGAAATTCGCGCTGGTCGGCGCCTCGCTGTCCTATGCGGTGGCCCTGATGATCGCCCGCCGCTTCAAGGGTGTGCCGTCACCGGTCATCGCCACTGGACAATTGACCGCCTCGACCATCATCATGATCCCGATCGTGCTGCTTGGCCACGGCACTGCCAACCTGTTTTCGGCCTCGCCGCCGGTCTGGGCGGCAGTGTTGGCGCTGGCCCTGCTGTCCACCGCCTTCGCCTACATCCTCTATTTCAACCTCGTCGCCTCGGCTGGCGCCACCAACGCCTCGCTGGTCACGCTCATCGTGCCCGCCAGCGCGATCCTGCTCGGCTTTCTGTTCCTGGGCGAACGGCTCGAATTGTTCGAGCTCGGCGGCATGGCGCTGATCGCGCTTGGCCTCGTCACCATCGACGGCCGCCTGTTCGGCCGACGCTGATGCATGTCACCAAAGCGCGCCCAGGCGCGACACGCTTGAGAGCTTCGTATCCAATCGAACGACGCTCCAATTCGTCGAATCTTCGCATCGACCCGAAATCGATCCCGACTTTCGGCGACGGTAGCGCTGCCATACCCATTCTTGCCCCAGCTCCGTCACATTTTGTACACAGGGCCGAAGCGGGATTTTGCCGAAGAGTTTCAATGCGTAACGGCAAATGGCCTGTCGCAAATTCCACATTGTCGTCGCATTGCAGCATAGTTTCCGCTTGCCTGTGGCAGAAATGCCCCTAGACTCTGGCCATAGCTCTTTAAGAGGAGGCTATGACATGGGGCTTACCAGGCCAATCAACGCATTGATGATTTGTGCTGCATTTGCATTCATCGGGGCGCTGATTATGGGCTTTCTTCCGTAGACCCGCCAAGCAACGGAAGCAGCACAAAATAGTCCAAGTCATTGAAAAGGCCGGGTTTTTTACCCGGCCTTTTTGCATCCCGGATTTGACAGAGACTTACGCCGCGGCGGACCCCGCGGCTTCAGCCTCATGCGAGCGGATGCCGATCATGTGGCAGACGGCGAAGACCAGATCGGCGCGGTTCATGGTGTAGAAATGAAAATCGCCGACGCCGCGCTCGACAAGGTCCAGCACCTGCTCGGCCGCCACCGCGGACGCCACCAGCGCATGCGTCTGCGGGTCCGTCTGCAGCCCGTCGAAGCGCTCGGCCATCCACGCCGGCACCAGCGCACCGCAACGCGCCGAGAAATTGGCGACCTGGGTAAAATTGTGGACCGGCAATATGCCCGGCACGATCGGTATGTAGATGCCCGCCCGCCGCGCCCGCTCGACATAGCGCTCGTAGAGGTCGTTGTCGAAGAAGAACTGGGTGATCGCCCGCGTCGCGCCATTGTCGACCTTGCGCTTCAGCATATCGATATCGGTGGCGAAATCCGGGCTCTCCGGATGCTTTTCCGGATAGGCCGAGACCGAGATGTCGAAATCGCCGACACCTTTCAGCGCCCCCACCAGTTCGGCGCCGTTGGCATAGCCGTCCGGATGCGGACGATAGGCGGCGCCGACGCCCTCGGCCGGATCGCCGCGCAGGGCGACGAAGCGGGTGACACCCATGTCGGCGAATTCCTGGATGACTTCATCGACCTCGTGACGCGCCGCATCGACGCACGTCATGTGCGCCGCCGGCGTCAGCGTCGTTTCGTTGAGGATGCGCTTGACCGTGCGCGCCGTGCGCTCGCGGGTCGAGCCGCCGGCGCCATAGGTGACGGAGACGAATTTCGGCTTGAGCGGCTGCAGCCGGGTGACGGTGTCCCACAGCCTTGCTTCCATCTCGTCGCTCTTCGGCGGGAAGAACTCGAACGAAACCCTGATCTTGTCGCCAATGTCAGGGCGGCGGGAAAAGCGGAACTGGTTCATCAGGCGGTTTCCCCTATCGGAAAGGCATTGGCCGGTTGTGCGTGGTTGGAAGGATCGGCGATCAGCATGCGCTGGTCACGGCCGAGCCACAGTTTTACGGTGAGCCTGGGTTCGTTGCCGGCGCGCGGCTCGAATTCCTGGCTCTCCTCGAGGTCGAGCCCGGCCTCGGAAAACCACTCGGTGATCTGCCGGTCGGCAAAGCCGAGCCGCACATGCGCGTGGGCGTCGCGCAGGAATTCCAGCGAATGCGGAGCGAAATCCACGATCACCAGCCGGCCTGCCGGACGCAGCAGCCTAGCTGCCTCGCGGATGGCGCGGGCAGGATCGTCGAGATAGTGCAGCACCTGGTGGATGGTGACGAGATCGAAGGCGTCGCGCTCGACAGGCGGCGCAAAAATGTCGCCCTGACGCACCTGCGCATTCGAAATGCCGGCCCTGTCGAGATTGGCGCGCGCCACCGTCAGCATCTCGCGCGACATGTCGATGCCGATGCCGCGCCGGTAGAGCGGCGAAAAGATCTCGAGCAGCCGCCCGGTCCCAGTGCCAAGGTCGAGCATCGACTGGAACGGCCGCTTGCCGACGAGCTTGAGCAGCGCTGCCTCCACGGCGCGGTCCGGCACATGCAGCGAGCGGATGTGATCCCAGCTTGCGGCATTTGCGGAGAAATATTCGGCGGCGCGATCCTGCCGCTTGCGCTTGACCGCCGCCAACCGCTCGAGGTCACGCTCGACCTGCGGATCGGCACCCCGGATACCGGAGACCAGCCTGAGCACGAAACCCCGCGCCGCATCCGAATCCGACAGCCGGAAGAAGGCCCAGGAGCCCTCCTGATAGCGGCCGATCAGCCCCGCCTCCAGTAAAAGCTTCAGGTGCCGCGAGACGCGCGGCTGCGACTGGCCGAGGATTTCGGTGAGATCGGAAACGGTGAGGTCGCCGCGCGACAGCAACGCCAGGATGCGCAACCGGCTGGATTCGGCCGCCGCCTTCAATGTATCTACCATGGTGTCGAGCGCGACATGCATGCGAGCATTCTCTTTGAAAAAGATATAAACATATGTTTATGTCGATTTTGGTTGGCTTGCAAGCGCTATGTCGCTCCCGGACAAGAAAATGACGCATGCGGTGCGGATCGCCAACAGCCGGATGCATGATCGGGGTGGAAAACCATGTTCGAAACGCGCAGCGGCGAAAAGCTTCTGGAAACTGATCCCGCCGATATGCCGCCGGACGGCCATGTCGTCTTCATCGGTCGCATCGCCTCGCCCTGGACCACGCGGGAAACTTGCCCCAAGAACATGAAGGCCGCGCGGGAAACGGGACGGCCGGCGGTTCTGACGATCGAGCTGCCTTATCGCGATGGCCTGCTCGGGCTTGAACGCGCCAGCCACGTCATCATCCTGTCCTGGCTGCACCACGCACCGCGGACCTTGATTGTTCAGAAACCCCGCCATGCGGCTGAACCGAAAGGCGTTTTTTCGCTGCGCTCCCCGGCCCGGCCGAACCCGGTCGGGTTGCATATCGCAAAACTCGTCGCGCTCGACATCGAAACGGGCCGTATCGATCTCGATGCCATCGACGTGCTCGACGGCACGCCGGTGATCGACATCAAGCCTTATTTCGCTTCGACCGATGCCTTTGCCGACGCGACCATCGCCGGACGGGACGAGGTCGGGCCAGGACAGGTCGTGCCAGGACAGGTCGTGCGATGAGCGCGCCGACCGGTCGCCGCCGCGCCATCGCCAAGGCGCTGACAGCGCTTTTGCCGCTGGCGCCCTATGCCGACATGGAGAAGATCCGCGCCGACGCCGGCGGGGTGCAGATGAAGAGCTTGCCGCCGAGCATTGCCGTATGGCTGGCGACAATAGCCCACATCCGTCACATGCACACCGACTACGAGAAGCTGCTGGCCGAAGGCTATGACCGCGATTCCGCGCGCTTCTTCGTCATCGAGCAAACCAACACAGTGCTGACCCGCTGGCGCGCCACCCGTCTGCTCGAGGATGAGGACGAGGAATGAGAGCGATGGCACCCGTATGAGCTCTAGGGCGCCTGTCCTCGGGCTGCCAAAGGCAAGACCCGTGGGCGATCACCTCCCCCCGCTGGCGATGCCGCCTCGACAAACAACTATGCCTGGTAAATCCACTGCTCGGGCACACGCACCGAAATCTGCTCGCCGGCCGTGATGCGGCCTGGTTTTTCCACCCAGGCGACAAGGCCGCGCAACCGCTTTGCCGCCTTCGGGAACAACAGCGCGCCGGCTTCACGGTCGGCCATTCCGGCATTTTCGGCGACCGATCGCCCGGCGATGCGGCAAGGTCCGTTCTGCGCGTCGACCTTGACGGTGACGCCTCCTTTAAAGAACAGCAGCGTGCCGGACGGCAACATCGAGAGATGCGGCAGGCCTTCGATCAACAGATTGGCGCCGATCCACTCCGGCTTGATCTCGGCGATGGCCATCCGCCCTGCCACGATCGCCAGCTCGTCCGCGGCCACGATCGACAGCTGGCGCTCGTTGCGCATCTCGGTGCCGCGTGGATACCAGGGCTCGCGCCCGCCGGAGCGCCGCGTCGCGCCTGCGTGGAAATCGCCGTCGATGCCGTCGAAGCCAAGCTGCAATTCATCCACCACGCGTGTCTCGAAATGATCTGATGGCGCGACGTAAAGCCCGGCCACCCGCGCGGCAAGCTTCCGCGCCGGGATGATTTCGACCGGGTTGTCGGTCTCGGGGAAGAGGTCCAGCACAGGCTTCGCTCCTTGCGTGATGCCAAGCAATTAGCCGCAGTGAGCTCATCAGGTCCAGTCGAAAGCGCTGATGCTCCAATCAAGCAGGCTGATGCGATTACACCTGCGCCTTCCAATGCCGGTGCCGTTCGCGCCAATCAGAGCATGCGCAACAGCGCCCCGCCGATCGAATAGCCGGCGCCGAAGGCGCAGAGCAGGCCATAGTCGCCGGCGTTCATGTCGGCGTGGTTTTCCGACAAGGCTACGACCGCACCGGCGCCGGCGGTGTTGCCGAGGCGCTCCAGCACCATCGGCGCGCGGTCATGGTCGACCTCGTGGCCGAACGACAGCTTCAGGATCATGGCGTTCATCCGTGCATTGGCCTGATGCAGCCAGAAGCGCCGGATCGCTTGCGGCGTCAGCCCATGCTCGGCCAGGAACTCGACGATGAACTTGTGCCCGGCGACGGTGACTTCCTTGAACACCTTGTTGCCGACCTGCTTGATCAGGTTGCCTTCCAGGTTGATCATATACGGATCGTCCTGGGCGGTGCGCGTGTAGTAGCCGAGATTGGTGCGGATGTTGTTGGACATCTGCGTCCAGGTCCGGGTGTCGAGCACCTCGAAGCGTCCCGGCCGCTTGTCGCCCTGGGCAAGCCCCTCGACGACCATCGAGACCGAAGCGTCGCCGAAGATGAAATGCGTCTGCCTGTCGCGGAAGTTGAGATGGCCGGTGATGATCTCGGGCGTCGTCACCAGCACGCGCCTGTGTGCGCCTGCCCGCACCAGATTGACCGCAATATGCAACGCCGCCGCCGCCGACGAGCAGCCAAGGCCCATGTCGAAACCGGCGCCCTTCGTGCCCATCGCCTGCTGCATCTCGATGGCGATCGCCGGATAGGGCCGCTGGTGATGCGAGGCCGAGCAGATCACCAGGTCGACATCAGGTGGCTCCAGGCCGGCATGGTCGAGCGCTTTCCTGGCCGATGCGATGCCGAACTCGGCTTCCAGCGACAGCGCGTCGTCCGGCCGCGCCGGAATGCGCGGCGCCATGCGGGTCGGGTCGAGAATGCCTTCCCGCTCGATCACATGGCGCGTCTGCACGCCCGAAGCATGGACGATGAAGGCGCTGTCCGACTTCTGCAGCAGTGTCTCGCCCGAAGCCTGGCGGCAGACATTCTCCATCTCGACCCAGGCATTGAAGCTGTCGACCAATTCCTCATTGGTGATCGAAGGCCCGGGGATTTCAGCGCCGATGCCGCTGATGATGACGCGATGCATTTTCAGTTCGTCCCCATGCGCAGGCGCTACGGCTTGATGTGGGCGCCGCGAGAGCTCGGCGCAACATTATTCGCATCAAGCTAGTTTAAGCCGGCTTAAATCAAGGGCCTGAGGCAAAAGACCACAACCTTGCGTGGCTGAAATGCGCATTGTGGCGAAACCGAATCAAGCGCAGCCAGGCAGTGCGTCTCGGTTGCGGCCAATCGTTTCTAGGCAGCGCGCCGCGCGACGATGAACAGGCGCGGGAAACGCAGCAGCACCTTGCCGTTCGCCGTCTTCGGATAGGCTTCGGTTATCCCTGCTGTGTAGCGCGTGAGAAAAAACCGTCGCTCGTCCGCGTCGAGCGGATCGAGGAACGGCTTCAGCCCCGTCGACTTCAGCCACTCGACGATCGCCCCGGCATCGGCCAGCGAATGATTGTAGGCGGTGTGCCAGATGTCGAGCCGGTCGGAGAGCGGCGACAAAAGATCGTAATAGAACGACACCGGCGGCAGCGGCCCGCGCGCAGCACCCTCAAGCTTTTTGGCAAACGGCATTTCGGCCGCCGTCTCGCGCATCAGCCGGTGCGACGGCTCGCCCATATTGTCGGGCATCTGCACGGCAAGCGCGCCGCCCGGCGCCAAAAATCCCATCAGCCGCTGGAAGATCGCCGTATGCTCGGGCAGCCACTGGAACACCGCATTGGCGAAGATCACGTCGACCGGCTCTTCGGGCTGCCACGCCGCCGCATCCGCCAGTTCGAAGGCCACTTCCGGCAGACGTGCCCTCGCCTTCTCGATCATGTCGGGCGAGCTGTCCAAACCGCTGACCTGCGCGCTCGGCCAGCGCTCGACCAGCAATTGCGTCGAATTGCCCGGCCCGCAGCCGATATCGACCACCCGGCGCGGCACCGCCACCGGCACCTGCGCGACGAGATCGCGCGCCGGCCGCGTGCGCTCGTCCTCGAACTTGAGATATTGGGCGGCGGACCAGTCGGGCTTTGCTTTTGCGACAGTGCTGTTCATCGATAGACCTCGCGCCGGTTGCCGACTTCCACAACCAGCACGACAAGCCGGCTGTCCTCGAATTGGGCAATGATTCTGTAGTCGCCGACGCGAAAACGCCAGGTCTCTTGCTTGGTCGCGGTCAGGCGCTTGGCAAGCATTCTTGGATTGGGGTGCTCCGAAACTCTTTGATGCAGGAATTCGAGGACGCGCCGCTGGTCTTTCGTTGAAAGCCGTTCGATGTCTTTTTCGGCTTGCCGCGTGAACTCGACACGCCAATTCATTCAGCGGCAGGTTTCTTGCGCCGTTCCGCTGCTTCGCGAAGCTCAAGCTTCCGGATCACGTCCTCCAACGGAATGCGCGCGCCGTCGTCATCCTTCAGGCGTTCCTGCGCAATCCTCGCGTCCTGCCAATCCTCGATTGTCTCGAGGATCGCTTCAACTGCAACCTGATCGATCGTACGGCCGCTGGCCCTCGCCATATCGGCCAGCAGCTTCTCGGCTTCTTGCGGCAATTTGACCGTGATCATGGCAACTCCATTCGATCAATTTAGGTCAAACGACGATCGCCTGCAACGGATCGAACCTACCGCGTCAGCCGCTTGTACGTCATGCGGTGCGGGTTGACGGCGTCGGGGCCGAGACGGCGGATCTTGTCCTGCTCGTAATCCTCGAAATTGCCCTCGAACCATTCGACATGGCTGTCGCCCTCGAAGGCAAGGATGTGCGTCGCCAGCCGGTCGAGGAACATGCGGTCGTGCGAGATGATGACGGCGCAGCCGGCGAAGTTTTCCAGCGCGTCTTCGAGCGCCGCCAGCGTTTCGGTATCGAGATCGTTGGTGGGTTCGTCGAGCAGCAGCACATTGCCGCCGGTCTTCAGCATCTTGGCCAGATGGACACGGTTGCGCTGGCCGCCGGATAGATTGCCGACCTTCTGCTGCTGATCGCCGCCGCGGAAATTGAACGAGGCGCAATAGGCGCGGGTGTTGGCCTCGAACTTGCCGAGCTTGACCACTTCGGCGCCGCCCGAGATTTCTTCCCAGACGGTCTTGGTCGGGTCGAGCGCATCGCGGCTCTGGTCGACGTAACCGAGCTTGACCGTCTCGCCGACGCGGATCGTGCCGGCATCCGGCTTTTCCTGGCCGGTGATCATGCGGAACAGCGTCGTCTTGCCGGCGCCGTTCGGGCCGATGACGCCGACGATGCCGCCGGGCGGCAGCTTGAAGTCGAGATCATCGATCAGCAACGTGTCGCCAAAGCCCTTCGACAGGTCCTCGACCTCGATCACCACATTGCCGAGCCGCTCGCCATGCGGAATGACGATCTGGCTGTCGCTTGGACGCCGCTTGTCGGCCGCATCCAGCAGATCCTGGAACGCCTGGATGCGCGCTTTCGACTTGGTCTGCCGTGCCTTCGGGCTGGACTGGATCCACTCGCGCTCGCGGCCGATCGCCCGCTGGCGCGCATCGTCCTCGCGGCCCTCCTGCTTGAGCCGCTTGGCCTTGGCTTCGAGATATTTGGTGTAGTTGCCCTCATAGGGAATGCCGCGGCCGCGGTCGAGCTCGAGGATCCAGCCGGTGACATTGTCGAGGAAGTAGCGATCGTGGGTGATGATCATCACCGCGCCGGGATAGGCGCGCAGATGCTTTTCCAGCCACGCCGTCGTCTCGGCGTCGAGATGGTTGGTCGGCTCGTCGAGCAGCAGGAGGTCGGGCTGGCGCAGCAGCAGCTGGCACAGTGCCACGCGGCGGCGCTCGCCGCCCGACAGCTTGGTGACGTCGGCTTCCTTGGGCGGGCAGCCCAGCGCTTCCATCGCCATCTCAACCTGCTGTTCGAGATCCCACAGGTTGAGCCGGTCCATCTCGTCCTGGAGCTTGGCCGACTCGTCGGCCGTCTCGTCGGAATAGTTCATCATCAATTCGTTGTAGCGTTCGATGATCGCGGTCTTGGCGGCGACGCCTTCCATGACGTTCTCGAACACGGTCTTGCTCGCATCGAGCGCCGGCTCCTGCGCCAGGTAACCGACGGTGGCGCCTTCGGCCAGCCACGCCTCGCCGCTCCACTCCTTGTCGATGCCGGCCATGATCTTCAGGATGGTCGACTTGCCGGCGCCGTTCGGCCCGAGGATGCCGATCTTGGCGTCCGGGTAGAAGGAGAGGTGGATATTCTCGAGCACCTTCTTGGTGCCGTAGGCCTTGTTGAGGCCGGCCATGTGATAGATGAACTGGCGTGCCACGCGCGCTTTCCCTGAAAAGTCGACTGGAATGTCGGATTGAATGGAAGTTGCGCGCTATGTAGGCGATGCCGCGCCGAACGGCAAACTGTTTTGGCATTTCGGATTTGTCTTCCGGCCGAGACGGCGCTATCGCGTCGTCGGCGGCTCGGCGTGTTACTGGAACGCAATTGGATCGACGATGCCTTTCGGACAGCCGGCATCGTTCGTCGGCGCTGCTGCCAGCAGCAGCTCGCTGAGCGAAGAGTTCGGACCGATCGGACCGGTCAGGCCGAGCGTCAGTTCGCCGATCAGCCGCCTGCCGCTCGAAGGATCGTTCACGCAGGAGACGCGAACCCGATCGCCGGCACCGGGACCAAAGGCACTGTGGAAGGCGGCGCGGATCTGGTCGGAGGTCAGATCCCGGCCAATTTTCTGCGTGAAAAGATCACGCACCGGTGACGCATTCACCGCGCGCGTCAAGTTCAGCGCATCGGAAAAATACGCCTGCTGGCTCTTGCCGTAACAGGTGCCATGCTTGATCCACTCATGCCTGTCGAGAGCGGATGCGGTGCCTGGCATCACCTGATCGAGCTCCGACCGGGTGTTCGGCTCGAGCTCGACCGGCGGCAGGTCCTGCCAGTGCGCCGGATTGTCGTTCGCCTTGTCGGCCGCTGCCACCTGGCAATAGAAATTTCCGTTCGGCTGCGGCCACAGCCCATGCAAGGTGAAATGCGTCGCCTCAAAACCGGCCGCGGTCTGCGCCTTGCATTCGGTCTTGCCGGGCCTGGTCTCGCAAAACGCCGGCTGCCAGCTCAGCGCGAGGACATATTCCGGCTTTCGCGAAGCCGGCTCAGCAGGCTTCTCCTGGTCGGCCGGCACAGGTGCTGCCGATTCCCCGGACGCGCTGCCACCCGAAACATGGCCGCAATCGACCTTCACCCAGCGGCGCTCCGGATCGGCCCCGGGCACGCGGATCAGATAGTGGGTGGGAGCATCCTTGTTGCCAGCCAGCAGCTCGTAGCTCTGTCCCGCATCGGTCGCGATATTGCCCGGGTTCTTGCCGCTCCTGATGGCCTGGGTGGCTGGACAGATGGCGTCGGCGACGAAAGAGCCGCTCATCTTGACCTCGGCCCGCACAGCACCCGTCAGCGACGCGGCGGCAAGCGCCGATCCAAAAACAAGACCTGTCAGCGTACGCATGGGTACTCTCCGGTTGAATAATGCTGGGCAACAGACAGCCGCCCTCTCTCGGTAGCAAATTCTCCATGTCAGAATTGCGATACCTGCGTTGCGGCGCAAGAACAGCGTTGCGAAACACCGCCGACGGATTGACGCAAAACCGGCGTCGGCGCACACAAATGTCCAGGCGGAAAAGGCGCGTTGGAGACGAATCGATAATGTCATTCAGCCAGCAGCGCGTGCTGCCATCGCCGACCGGTGCGGCGCTCAACCTTTACGTGAAACGCGCCGAGGGCCGCCCGCGTGCGGTCGTCCAGATCAATCACGGACTGGCCGAACATGCGGCGCGCTATGTCCGCTTCGCTACCTTTCTGGGCGAGTGCGGCTTCCACGTCTATGCCCATGACCATCGCGGCCATGGCGCCACCAAGGCGCCAGACGCTCCGCTCGGCACATTCGCCAAAGTGGATGGCGGCGCCAAGGTCATCGCCGATGTCGCGGCGGTGCACGACCTGATCGCCGGCGACCATCCCGGCCTGCCGGTCATCGTCTTCGGCCATTCCATGGGCGGTCTCGTCGCGCTGAATTTCATGCTTCATAATTCGAACCGGCTGCACGCCGCGGCCATATGGAACGCCAATTTATCCGCCGGGCTCGCCGGCCGTGCAGCACAAATCATCCTGGCCTGGGAAAAATTCCGGCTCGGCTCCGACATGCCGTCGCGCCTGCTGCCGAGACTGACCTTCCAGGCCTGGGGCAAAGCCGTCCCCGATCACCGCACGCCGTTCGACTGGCTGTCGCGCGACGCGGCCGAAGTCGACAAATACATCGCCGATCCGCTGTGCGGCTGGGATGCCTCGGTGTCGATGTGGCGCGACCTGTTCGGCTTTGTCTTCGACGGCGCCGACGACACCAAATTTTCCGGCATCCGCAAGACCCTGCCGATCTGCCTGGTCGGCGGCGAAAAGGATCCCGCCACCGGCGGTGGCAAGGCGGTCAGCCATCTCGCTGGGCGCCTGCACAGGATGGGCTTTTCGAATCTCGTTTCAAAGGTTTACGCCGAGACCCGCCACGAAAGCCTGAACGAGGTGAATCGAAATATCATCATGGACGATTTCGCCGCATGGGCCGACAGCGTGCTGAAACAAGCCTGACCGAGATTGGCACGGTCCGGTTGGCCCATTGCAAGAGCCGTGACTTCGGCACGCGGGATTGATAGTGCATGTTGCCCAAAAGTACGCAGCGGTTTTGGGATAACGACATGCATAAAAAGAAAACCAGAGCCTGCGCTTTCGATCAATCACGGTGATCCATGACCGAGCCTCCGCTGAAAGGCATCCGCGTAATCGAACTCGCCCGCATCCTGGCCGGGCCGTGGGCGGGGCAATTGCTTGCCGATCTCGGCGCCGACGTGATCAAGGTCGAGAGCCCTGATGGCGGCGACGATACCCGCAAATGGGGTCCGCCCTTCGTCATGAGCCATGACGGCGAAAACCTTTCGGCCGCCTACTACCATTCCTGCAATCGCGGCAAGCGCTCCATCGCCATCGATTTCTCGACGCCCGAAGGCGCCGAGACAGTGCGCCGGCTGGCTGCGACATCGGACGTGCTGATCGAAAACTTCAAGCTCGGCGGGCTGAAGAAATACGGCCTCGACCATGACAGCTTGCGCAAAATCAACCCGCGGTTGATCTATTGCTCGATCACCGGCTTCGGCCAGGACGGGCCGTATGCGCCACGCGCCGGCTATGACTTCATCATCCAGGGCATGGCCGGCATGATGTCGATCACCGGCGAGGCCGGCCGCGAGCCGCAAAAGGCCGGTGTCGCCATTTCAGACATTTTCACCGGCCTCTATTCGGTGATCGCCATCCAGGCCGCACTTCGCCATGCCGAGAAGACCGGCGAAGGCCAGCATATCGACATGGCGCTCTACGACAGCCAGATCTCGGCGCTCGGCAACCAGAACCTCAACTATCTGGTCTCGGGAAAATCGCCGGTGCAGATGGGCAATGCGCATATGAACATCGCGCCCTACGAAGTGGTGCCGGTCATGGACGGCCATATCATCCTGGCCATCGGCAATGACGGCCAGTTCGCCAAATTCTGCGCGGCTGTCGGGTTGGACAAGCTGCCATCCGACCCCGATTTCGCCACCAATCCCGCCCGGGTCGCCAACCGGGCGACGCTGCGCGAGCATATAATCGAGGCGCTGAAAACCTTCGATCGCGATCCGCTGCTGGCCAGGCTGGAGGCGGCAGGCGTGCCTGCCAGCCCAATCAACACGATCGGCGAGATGTTCGCCGATCCGCAGACCATCGCGCGCGGCATGCGGCTCGACCTCGACGACGGCCATGGCAATCTGTTGCCCTCGGTGCGCGCGCCGATGGTCATGTCGGGCACACCGCTGGTCTATGAGCGGCCCTCGCCGCGTCTCGGCGAACACACCGAAGAAATCCTTGCCGAACTGGAGAGGTCAGGAAAATGAAGACCGGCGGACAACTAATTGTCGATGCGCTCGAAGCCAACGGAACGGACCGTATCTATTGCGTGCCCGGCGAATCCTACCTTGCGGTGCTCGACGCGCTGCACGACTCGCCGATCCGCACCATCGTCTGCCGCCAGGAAGGCGGCGCCGCGATGATGGCCGACTGCCATGGCCGCCTGACCGGCAAGCCAGGCATCTGCTTCGTCACCCGCGGCCCCGGCGCCACCAACGCCTCGGCCGGCATCCACATCGCCATGCAGGATTCGGTGCCCGTCATCCTGTTCATCGGCCAGGTCGCCAGCCACGCCAAGCAGCGCGAGGCTTTTCAAGAGGTCGACTACGTCAGGTTCTTCGGCGACATCGCCAAATGGGTGGTCGAGATCGACGACGCCGCGCGCATCCCCGAATTCGTCACCCGCGCCTTCGCGGTGGCGACATCCGGCCGTCCCGGCCCGGTCGTCATCTCGCTGCCGGAAGACATGCTGACCAGCCTTGCCGAGGCGCCGGCCGCCCTGCCCCACACGCCGGTCGAAACGCGGCCGGGCGAGGCCGAGCTCGACGCTCTGGAAAAGCTTCTCAACAAGGCAAAGCGCCCCTTCGTCATCCTCGGCGGCACGCGCTGGGATGCGGAGGCCGTCGCGCGGATGCGGACGATCGCCGAAGCCTGGTCGCTGCCGGTCGGCTGTTCCTTCCGCCGCCAGATGCTGTTCGATCATCTCCACCCCAGCTATGCCGGCGATGTCGGCATCGGCATCAACCCGAAGCTGGCGACCGCCATCAAGCAGGCCGACCTCGTGCTGCTGATCGGCGGCCGCATGGGCGAGATGCCGTCCTCCGACTACACGCTGCTGAAGAGCCCCTACCCCGACCAGTCGCTGGTCCATGTCCATGCCGACGCCAGCGAACTCGGCCGCGTTTACCGGCCGACGCTGGCGATCAACGCCTCGCCGTCCGCCTTCGTCGAAGCCTTTGCCGGGCGCAAGCCGGCCGCCTCGCCGGTCTGGGCGGATGAAACACCGAAGCTGCACGCCGCCTATCTCGACTGGTCGACACCGCCCGAAAGCGGCCCCGGCGCCGTCCAGATGGGGCCAATCATGAACTATCTCGAAAAAATGCTGCCCGACGACGCGATCCTCACCAACGGCGCCGGCAACTACGCCACCTGGGTGCACCGCTTCCACCGTTCCCGGCACTTTGCCACGCAGGCGGCACCCACCTCCGGCTCGATGGGCTACGGCACGCCGGCAGCCGTCGCTGCCAAGGAACTGTTTCCCGAGCGCGACGTGATCGCCTTTGCCGGCGACGGCTGCTTCCTGATGAACGGCCAGGAATTCGCCACCGCCGTGCAGTACGATCTGCCGATCATCGTTGTTGTCGTCAACAATGGCATCTACGGCACCATCCGCATGCACCAGGAACGCGAATATCCCGGCCGCGTCGTCGCCACCGACCTGAAGAATCCCGACTTCGCGGCGCTCGCCCGCGCCTATGGCGGCCATGGCGAAACCGTCGAGAAGACGGCCGACTTCGCGCCGGCCTTCGAACGCGCCCGTGCCAGCGGCAAGCCGTCGATCGTCGAGATCAGGCTCGACCCCGAGGCGATCACGCCGACCCGGACGATGACCCAGATACGGGACAGGACCTGAGCGCCAGAGGCATAAGCCGGAGGGCGCGCTACATCGTCGCCGCCTTCTCGATCTGCCCGCGGATCTCGCCGTCCTTGTGGGCCGCCGTATGGATGTTGATGTAGTATTTGCCGGCCATCAGGTCGGCGGCCTGCGCGTCGGTCAGGATCGCCGCCCCCTTGAACGGGCTTTTCGGAGCGCCCTTGAACGGGACGACGACGTCGGCATTTTCACCCTTTGCTGCCGGACCGTGAATATGTCCGGCCGTCGCCGGTCCACTGAGACCTGAATACATCACGTTCCAGGTGAGCTGTTTCGTGTCGCTGTTGAAGCCGAGAGTGGCCTCGCCTTTGCCCTCCGTGGTGACGGCTGGATTCTGCTGAGCGCCATCGAGCGTCGCCTTCATCTTCATCATGTCGGCCAAGGCCGGTGAAGCGCACAGGAAGGAAGCCGAAACGGCCAGCGCCGAAAGCATCGGCGAGAAGGATTGCATGCGCATGGAATTCTCCGTTGTGGCGATGACATCCGCTGAAGCAGGATGCACTGGAACAACGGTTGTGGCGAGCGGATGTTTCCACCGGTAACGGCTATTTTACATCCAAAAGGGGGCGGTCGCCCGTCCCCTTTTTTTAACTGCGGACCCCAGAGGCCCTGGTTGACGGCTTACTTGATGGCCTTGTCGGTGATGGCGGTCGTGTAGGCGCCGGTCGGCTCCTTGGTGATGATCTTCTGGTCGAGCAGCGCCTTGGCGGTGCGCGCGTAGGTCGCCGGGTCGAGCTTGCCATCGGCATTGTCGATCAACTTGGCGACTTCGCCCATCATGCGCTTCTGGTGGTTCTCGTCCTGGCCGCCATTGTCCATGACGATGCCGGCCGCCTCGTCGGAATTGTCGACGGCGTATTTCCAGCCCTTCATCGAGGCGCGCACGAAACGCACCATCTTGTCCTCGAAGGCCGGATCCTTGAGCTTGTCCTCCAGGGCGTAGAGACCGTCCTCAAGCAGGTCGTTGCCCATGGCCGAGTAGTTGAACACGATCAGCTCTTCCGGCTTGTAGCCGGCATCGATGAGCTGCCAGTATTCGTTGTAGGTCATGACCGAAATACAATCCGCCTGCTTCTGGATCAGCGGCTGCACGTCGAAACTCTGCTTCAGCACGGTGACGCCATCCGGGCCGCCGTCGGTCTTCAAGCCGAGCTTGTTCATCCAGGCGTAGAACGGATACTCGTTGCCGAAGAACCAGACGCCGAGCGTATGGCCCTTGAAGTCGGCTTCGGTTTTGACGGGGCCGTCCTTCGGGCAGACCAGCTGCATGCCCGCCTTCTTGAACGGCTGGGCGATATTGACCAGCGGCACGCCCTTTTCGCGTGCGGCCAGCGCACCGCCCATCCAGTCGACGATGACGTCGGCGCCGCCACCGGCGATCACCTGCTCGGGCGCGATATCGGGGCCGCCCGGCTTGATCTCGACGTCGAGGCCCTCGGCCTCATAAAAACCCTTGTCCTTGGCGACGTAGTAGCCGGCGAACTGGGCCTGCGTGACCCATTTCAGCTGCAGCGTCACCTTGTCTGCGGCCATCGCCTGGAACGCGGCAAGCGACATCGCGCCGGCCAGCATCGAAACAACAAGTCTTTTCATGCTTTTACCCTCTGGAGTTAAGTGTTCACCCTTTTAGGACCAGGACCTTCAATCCAACCCTGATTCCAAACCCGCCACCGCCCTATCCACCACGGACGGAGGGATGCCAAAACGTGACTGCTCTCTCGAAAAGAGCGACCACGCCATAAAAGACCGAACCCGCAAGTGCTGCAACTGCGATTTCGGCCCAGACCATGTCGATATTCATCCGTCCGACCTCGGTCGAAATCCGGAATCCCATGCCGACCACCGGCGTGCCGAAGAACTCCGCGACGATGGCGCCGATCAGCGCCAGCGTCGAATTGATCTTCAGCGCATTGAAGATGAAGGGGGCTGCCGCCGGCAGCCGCAGCTTGAACAGCGTCTGCCAGTAGCTCGACGCATAGGTGCGCATCAGGTCGCGTTCCATATGGCCGGAGGCGGCAAGCCCGGCGACCGTGTTCACCAGCATCGGGAAGAAGGTCATGATGATGACGACGGCGGCCTTCGACTGCCAGTCGAAGCCGAACCACATGACCATGATCGGCGCCACGCCGATGATCGGCAGCGCCGACACCATATTGCCGATCGGCAGCAAGCCGCGGCGCAGGAACGGCACGCGGTCGGCCGCGATGGCGGCAAGGAAGCCGGCGCCGCTGCCAACGACGTAGCCGAAGATAACCGCCTTGAAGATGGTCTGCCGCACGTCGGCGGCCAGCACCGGCAGCGAATTGGCGATGCGCACGCCGATGGCGCTTGGCGGCGGCAGCAGGATGAAAGGAATGCCGGCGCCGCGCGTCACCGCCTCCCAGATGATCAGGATCCAGGCGCCGAAGATCGCCGGGATGATCAGCCGCAAAGCGGTCGCCGCCCAGCGTGAGGCCGGGCGAAGCGCTGACAGCACCGTCACGCAGCGCCAGGCCAGAAGCCATGCCGCGGCGAGCAGCAGATAGAACGAGGCGCGAGCGGTGCCTTCGTTGCCGGTTATGCCGGCGAGCAATAGCCACGCTGCGCCATGCGCCCCAAGGAACAGACAGGTCGCCGCGATTGCAGGTGGAAATTGATCCATCTGGATCGCAAACAGCAACAGGATGAAGATCAAAGCCACCGTCGCGATGTCATAGCCCGGCGTGGCAGTGACAAGCGGCGCCGAAAAAAGGCCGACGGCAAGCAGGACAAGCGCGGCATACCCTTGCCACGAGCGGGGGGTGATCGACGCAAGGCTGAGGAGATCGCTCATGCCGGCCTGCCGCCCATGGCGCGGTCAACGAGGCGCCCGGCTATGCCGACCACCATCACCAAAAGGGCCGCCACCACCGAGCCCGCCACCAGCGCCGACCAGATATCGATGGTCTGGCTGTAATAGGCGCCGGCGAGCAGCTTGGCGCCGATGCCGGCGACGGCACCGGTCGGCAGTTCACCGACGATGGCGCCGACCAGGCTGGCGGCCACCGCCACCTTCATCGAGGTGAACAGGAACGGCACCGAAGCCGGCACGCGCAGTTTCCAGAAGGTCTGCGAGGGGCTGGCATTGTAGGTGTGCATCAGGTCGAGATGGGTGAGTTCGGGCGAACGCAGCCCCTTGACCATGCCGACCGCCACCGGAAAGAACGACAGATAAGTCGAGATCAGCGCCTTCGGGATCAGGCCGGTGACGCCGATCGCCGCCAGCACGACGATGATCATTGGCGCCACCGCCAGGATCGGAATGGTCTGCGAGGCGATGATCCACGGCATCAGGCTGCGGTCGAGCGTCGCCACATGGACGATGCCGACGGCAATCAGGATGCCGAGCGCCGTGCCGAAAGCGAAGCCGAGCAGCGTCGAGGACAGCGTCACCCAGGCATTGTAGACAAGGCTGCGATTGCTGGTGACCTTGCGCAGAAACGTGTTCTCGAAGAAATTCACCGCCACCTGATGCGGCGCCGGCAGCGTCGGCTTGGGCTGCGACATCGTCTTGCCGATGAATTCCACGATCCCCGGCGTCTCGCCGGCACGGCGGTCGAGATCGCGCTGGAACGGCGCGTTGAGGATGACGGCGAAAACATACCAGACGACCACCACGCCTGCGAGGATCGAGGTCACCGGAACGATCTTGTCGCGAAAGGAGTCCATCAGCGGCCCTCGCCAGACTGGCGCCCTCCTCTCCCCAACGGGGAGAGGGTGGCCGGAGCGAAGCGGAGGCCGGGTGAGGGGGTAGAAATCTTTCCGTCGAGGCAAGCCAGGATCGTATCAAGGACCGCTCGGCGCTCGGCCAGAACTTCATGGTTCCAGAACCGGAGAACGGAATAACCATGGCCATTCAGCCAGGCCGTCCTGGCGGGGTCGGTTGGTGAATCCGCATGCTGGCTGCCATCGAGTTCGACAATCAGACCCTTCTCGCGACAAACGAAATCCGCAATGAAAGGTCCAAGCGGCACTTGCCTCACAAATTTGTAGCCGTTGAGATGACGTCCTCTCAGTTCCCCCCAAAGTCGGTACTCAGCCTCGGTTTCGTCGACCCGCAGCTTTCGAGCGCGAGCGGTTGCCCCGACATTTCTTTTCGTCGGATCTGTCGGCGCCGCCCCCTCACCCGACCTCCGCTTCGCTCCGGCCACCCTCTCCCCGTCGGGGAGAGGAGGGAGCCCATCCCGCTCAATCCTCATAGCTGTGCCCTGCCCTGAGGCCGTCACGGACCCGCGCCGCGATCGCCAAAAACTCCGGCGTCTCGCGAATGTCGAGCGGCCGCTTTTTCGGCAGCGTCGATTCGATGACGTCGCTGACGCGGCCCGGGCGCGGCGACATGACGATGATCCGTGTCGACAGGTAGACCGCCTCGGGAATGGAATGGGTGACGAAGCAGATGGTCTTGTTGGTCCGATCCCAAAGCTCCAGAAGCTGTTCGTTGAGGTGGTCGCGCACGATCTCGTCCAGCGCGCCGAAAGGCTCGTCCATCAACAGAAGATCGGCATCGAAGGCCAACGCCCGCGCGATCGAGGCACGCTGCTGCATGCCGCCGGAAAGCTGCCACGGGTACTTCTGCTCGAAGCCGGAAAGGTTGACGAGGTCGAGCGTGCGCTTGATGCGCGCCGCCTGCTCTGCCTTCGACAGGCCCATGATCTCCAGCGGCAGCGCCACATTGCGCTCGATCGTGCGCCACGGATAAAGTGCGGCCGCCTGGAAGACATAGCCATAGGCGCGGTTTTCGCGCGCCTGCTCCGGCGTCACGCCATTGACGGAGATGCTTCCTGATGTCGGTTTCTCGAGATCGGCGATGACCCGCAGCAAGGTCGTCTTGCCGCAGCCGGACGGCCCGATGAAGGAGACGAATTCGCCCTTGCCGATGGTCAGGTCGACATTCGACAGCGCCTGCACCGGACCGTCGCTGGTCTGGAAGGTCAGGCCGAGCTTGCTTGCCGAAACGACGGCTGGCGACTGTCCGGTCATAGGCCGCAGCCTGGCTTTTCGCGTCGCCGCCGCGGCGGCCGGTTACCCGTTGCTTTTGCCAAAATGCTGCTTTCCACTTATCTTGTCCCACTCGATCGAGAGTTTGCCCGATGTCGTCCAAACCCACCTGCCATCTTATCCGTCCCGAAAGCTCTTATGAAGGCAAGCAGGGACTGAGTTATTTCGCCGGCATCGCCGCCGAAACGGTCGGCTCTACCGGCATCTGCATGCACCTGCTCACCATGCCGCCCGGTGCCCGCGCCAAGGCGCATATGCACGAAAGCCATGAAACGGCGATCTATGTGCTCTCCGGCGAGGTCCATACCTGGTATGGCGATCGGCTCGAGCAGCGGATCGTCGCCAAGGCCGGCGACCTTTTCTACATTCCCGCCGGCGTGCCGCATCTGCCGGCCAATCTGAGCGACAGCCCGGCCTCGGCGGTCATCGCCCGCACCGATCCCAACGAACAGGAAAGCGTCGTGCTGCTGCCGGAACTGGAGGGGCTGGTCGCGCGATAGGCGGGCTACCCGCCGGCCAATTGGTATCGGGCATAGAGACAGTGCAATCGCTTCAGGTTTGCGCTGCCCGCCGGCGCCGACTTCGACAAACACTAGCACCGGGACAGTACCGTCCTTGCGCAAGCTCACACCCCGGTCGCCGGAATACCTGACCGTTCCACCTTGCGCGGCGCGGAGATTTCCTTCCAGGTCGACAGCGCCCGGTTGACCGCGGCATTCGGCTCGCGGCCGACGAACTCGCCATGGCCTGGCTTCGCCTTGACCTCGTTCTCCTGGATCGACAATTCGCCGCGCGAGAAGACGAAGCGCGGCAGGCCGGTCACCTCAACACCTTCGAAGACGTTGTAGTCGATCACCGACTGCTGCTTCTCGGAAGTAATCGTCTTTGTGCGCTTCGGGTCCCAGACGACGATGTCGGCGTCGGCGCCTTCGACGATGGCGCCCTTCTTCGGATACATGTTGAGGATTTTGGCGATGTTGGTCGAGGTCACCGCGACAAACTCGTTCATCGTCAGCCGTCCGGTGTTGACCCCGGTGGTCCACAGCACCGGCAAGCGGTCCTCGAGCCCGCCGGTGCCGTTCGGGATCTTGGTGAAATCGCCGACACCGTTGCGCTTCTGGCTGGTGGTGAAGGCGCAATGGTCGGTCGCCACCACTTGCAGTGATCCGGCCTGGAGGCCGGCCCACAGCGAATCCTGGTGCAGTTTGTTGCGGAACGGCGGGCTCATGACGCGGCGCGCCGCATGGTCCCAGTCCTTGTTGAAATACTCGCTCTCGTCGAGCGTCAGGTGCTGGATCAGCGGCTCGCCGAACACCCGCATGCCTTTTTGGCGCGCCCGGCGAATGGCTTCGTGGGCCTGCTCGCAGGAGACATGCACGACATAGAGCGGCACGCCGGCCATGTCGGCGATCATGATGGCGCGGTTGGTCGCCTCGCCTTCCACTTCCGGCGGCCGCGAATAGGCGTGCCCTTCGGGGCCGTTGTTGCCGGCGGCCAGCAGCTTCTGCGAAAGCGCCGCCACCACGTCGCCATTCTCGGCATGGACCAGCGGCAGCGCGCCAAGATCGGCGCAGCGCTGGAACGACGAATACATCTCGTCGTCATCGACCATCAGCGCGCCCTTGTAGGCCATGAAGTGCTTGAACGAGGTGATGCCCTTGTCGACCACGGTGGCCATCTCGTCGAACACCTGCTTGCCCCACCAGGTGATCGCCATGTGGAAGGAATAGTCGCAGGACGCCTTCGAGGTCTTGTTGTCCCACATCTGCAAGGCCTCGAGCAGCGACTGCTGCGGCGACGGCAGGCAGAAATCGACGACCATTGTGGTGCCGCCGGCAAGCGCGGCGCGGGTGCCGCTCTCGAAATCGTCGGCCGAATAAGTGCCCATGAACGGCATTTCGAGATGGGTGTGCGGATCGATGCCGCCCGGCATCACATAGCAGCCGGTGGCGTCGAACTCGTGGTCGCCATGCAGGTTCGAACCGATGGCGACGATCTTGCCGTGCTGCATCAGCACATCGGCTTTCCACGTACGATCGGCGGTGACGATGGTGCCGTTCCTGATGACTTTGGTCATTTTCTTGTTCCCTTTGTTCTCTTCGCGGTTCTTGGGGAGCGGCGTTGGGAATCCTGGTTTCTAGCTCACCCCACGATCTCCGCCGTCTCCACCACCGCGTGGAACAGCACGTCGGCGCCCGCCGCTGCCCATTCCTTGGAGATCTCTTCGGCCTCGTTGTGCGACAGGCCGTCGACGCAGGGGCACATCACCATCGCCGTCGGCGCGACGCGGTTGATCCAGCAGGCGTCGTGGCCGGCGCCGGAGACGATGTTGCGATGCGTGTAACCCAGGCGCTCGGCCGCATCCCGCACGGCCTTGACGCAGCCCGGATCGAAAGTCACCGGATCGAAATGGCCGACCTGGTCAACTTGATATTGGATGTCGAGCGCTTCGCAGATCGTGTCGATGCCTTCGCGGATGTGCCCGTCCATGGCGTCGAGCACCTCCTTTTCCGGCGAGCGGATGTCGATGGTGAACATGGTGCGGCCGGCAATGATGTTGCGCGAGTTCGGATAGACTTCCATGTGGCCGACCGCGCCGACGGCGTCGGGCTGGTAGTCCATGGCGATCTCGTGCACCAGTTCGATCACCCGCGCCATGCCGAGCCCGGCATTGCGGCGCTTCGGCATCGGCGTCGAGCCGGTATGCGCCTCCTTGCCGGTCAGCGTCACCTGCAGCCATTTCAATCCCTGGCCATGGGTGACGACGCCGATGTCGATGCCCTCATCCTCGAGGATCGGGCCCTGCTCGATATGCAGCTCGAAGAAGGCGTGGATCTTGCGCTCACCGACTTTCTCGCTGCCTTTCCAGCCGATGCGTTCGAGCTCCTCGCCGAATTTCTTGCCGTCCTTGTCGAGATGTTCGTACACGTCGGCCTGATCGAGGACGCCGGCGAAGACGCCGGATGCCATCATCGCCGGCGCAAAGCGCGCGCCTTCCTCGTTCGTCCAGTTGGTGACGACGATCGGATGTTTTGTCCTGATGCCGAGCTCGTTGAGCGAGCGCACGATCTCCAGGCCGCCGAGCACGCCAAGCACGCCGTCATACTTGCCGCCGGTCGGCTGGGTGTCGAGATGGCTGCCGACATACACCGGCGGCAGATCGGGCTCGGCGCCCTCGCGGCGGGCAAACATCGTGCCCATCTCGTCGAGGCCCATTTCAAGTCCCGCCGCCTCGCACCAGCGCTTGAACAGCTGCCGCCCCTCGCCGTCAGCGTCGGTCAAAGTCTGGCGATTGTTGCCGCCGGCAACCCCGGGGCCGATCTTCGCCATCTCCATTATCGAATCCCACAAACGGTCTGAATTGATTCGCAGATTCTCGCCCGGAGCGGCCATTTTCTAAAACCTCATCGATTGTGGCGAAGCGCGCCGGCGTTCCCCTCCCCCTTGAGGGGAGGGTGGCCGCGAAGCGGTCGGGTGGGGTCGCCGAACATGCGCGCGACCTTCTCCTTCACCACCTGCGCAACATGCCATGCACTGTTTATGACATCAGGCTCATCAACGCGAAAGACATCGAACCCGAGCGATCGCAAATAGGCATCACGGACAGCATCGTGCCGCTTGCCTCGTTCCTGCTCGTGCAGATCGCCATCGACTTCCACGACCAGCTTTACCGCGAGGCAAGCGAAGTCGACGATGTAAGGCCCGATTGGGCACTGACGGCGGAACTTGATGCCGGCCGATTTCAGCTCGCGCAGTTCATACCAAAGCAAACATTCGCCCTTGGTTGCATGAACTCGAAGCGCCCGCGCCTTTTGACGCATTTCGAAGCTCACGCGGGCACGGGGCATCAGAAGCGTCCTCGCAGCAAGAGATCAGGTTGGCGCGCGTCGCCACCGACCCCACCCGACCGCTTCGCGGCCACCCTCCCCTCAAGGGGGAGGGAAAGTCGCGTTGCGTTTCTCAATCCACCCCCCTCAGCACTTCTCGCACATGGTCGATCAATTCGTTGATCTGGCCCTTGGTGATGATCAGCGGCGGCGACAGCGCGATGATGTCGCCGGTGGTGCGGATCAGCGCGCCGCGCTCGAACGCTTTCACAAAAGCCGAGAAGGCACGCTTGGTCGGACTGCCGGGGATGGGCGCCAGCTCGATCGCGCCGATCAGGCCGATGTTCCTGATGTCGATGACGTTCGGCTCGCCCTTCAGCGAATGCAGCGCGTCTTCCCAATACGGCGCCAGTTCCTGGCCGCGGGTCAGCAGGCCCTCTTCCTTATAGGTATCGAGCGTGCCGAGCGCCGCCGCACAAGCGATCGGATTGCCCGAATAGGTGTAGCCGTGGAAGAACTCGATCATATGCTCGGGGCCGGTCATGAAGGCGTCGTGGATTTCCTTCTTGACGAACACCGCGCCCATCGGGATGACGCCGTTGGAGACGCCCTTGGCGGTGGTCATGATGTCGGGCGTGACGCCGAAATAGTCGGCGGCAAACGGCGTGCCGAGACGGCCGAAGCCGGTGATGACCTCGTCGAAGATCAAAAGGATGCCGTGCTTGGTGCAAATCTCGCGCAGCCTCTCGAGATAGCCCTTCGGCGGCAGGATGACGCCGGTGGAACCCGCCACCGGCTCGACGATGACGGCAGCGATGGTCGAGGCGTCGTGCAGCGCGACGATGCGCTCCAACTCGTTGGCCAGTTCCGCGCCATGCTCGGGCACGCCCTTGGTGAACGAATTCTTCTCGGGCAGGTGGGTGTGCGGCATGTGGTCGACGCCGCCGAGCAGCGTGCCGAACATCTTGCGGTTGGTGACGATGCCGCCGACCGAGATGCCGCCGAAATTGACGCCGTGATAGCCGCGCTCGCGGCCGATCAGGCGGGTGCGCGAGCCCTCGCCTCTGGCGCGGTGATAGGCGATCGCCATCTTCAGCGCGGTCTCGACCGATTCCGATCCGGAATTGGTGAAGAACACGTGGTCCATGCCCTGCGGCGCCAAGTCGACCAAACGGTTCGCCAATTCGAAGACGATCGGGTGACCCATCTGGAACGCCGGCGCATAGTCGAGCTCGGCGGCCTGGCTCTGGATCGCCTCGGTGATCTTCGGCCGGCAGTGGCCGGCATTGACGCACCACAGGCCAGCAGTGCCGTCTAAAACCGTGCGACCGTCGCTCGTCGTGTAATGCATGTCCTTGGCGGACACCATCATGCGCGGCGCCTGCTTGAACTGCCGGTTTGCCGTGAACGGCATCCAGAATGCGCTGAGATCGTTCGGCGTGACTTTCAGCCGGTTGGACATGACCAAGACTTCCCCTTGTAACCTGTTTCGGTGCGGCTAACGCTTGGTCTTCCCGACACTTGGTCTCTGCTGCGTTTTCGTGCTACGCAAATTTTGACCGATTGGACAAACGTTAGCACCGCCCTGTCGGCGGTCAAGGGATTACTAGCGGAAATGCGGCAGCTGAGGCGCGCTCCACAGGCCGGAGAAAAACTGGTCCAGAAAATTGGTCCAGATGGCTCTCCAAGCCATGGTATGCCGCGGTGACGGCCGACATGGAAATTCCGGCCCCTCGCCGCACCCGCATCCAGCAGGAAAAGCGCGAGCTGATCCTGGAGGCGGCGCTCGAGGTGTTCTCGACCAGCGGCTTTCGCGGTTCGACCATCGACCAGATCGCCGAAGCCGCCGGCATGTCGAAGCCGAACCTGCTCTACTATTTCCGCCGCAAGGAGGATATCCACGAGACGCTGATGCAGCGGCTTCTCGACACCTGGCTGGCGCCGCTGCGCGAACTCGACGACATCGGCGATCCCTTGACCGAATTGCGCAGCTATATCAGGCGCAAGCTCGAAATGGCGCGCGATTTCCCCAGGGAAAGCCGCCTGTTCGCCAACGAGATCCTGCAGGGCGCGCCGCGCATCATGCCGATGCTGGAAGGCGAGCTGAAGACGCTGGTCGACGAGAAGGCCGCCGTCATCAAGGGCTGGATGCGCGCCGGCAAGATCGCGCCCACCGACCCCTGGCACCTGATCTTCTCGATCTGGGCGACGACGCAGCACTATGCCGATTTCGACGTTCAGGTCCGCGCCGTGCTCGGCCCCGACCGCGGCGGCGACGGCCGCTTCGAGGACGCTGCAAGATTTTTAGAGCAATTGTTCATCGACGGGCTGAAGCCGAAGGGCTGACGCTTCAGCAATATAGTTTGACGGGTTGAGACCGTTTGCCAGAGGCTGCGGCGGCTGCCTCCGCGAGGCGGCCACCGAACCGTCAAAGCGGCTGCGCCGCCAGCGCCAGGAAACCTCCAGTCAGCGCCACGTTGCCGACAAAGCCGTTGATGCGCGACGCGCGCTCGGGCCCCTGATGATCCCAGAAATTGTGGAACATCGGCGTGGCCACCATCAGGAACAGCACCAGGCACAGAGCCGCGGCAGCGGTCCAGATACCTGATATCACCAGCGCTCCGGATACGATTTGCAGGACGATCCCCAACCACAGCATCAGCCGCGCCTGCGGCACGCCTCGCGTCGTCATCACCTGGGTCAGGAAGCCTGCATTCTGGATGTTGCGCAGGCCGGCAAAGACAAAGGCGCCGCCAAGCAGCAGGCGTGCGGCAAACAGAATCTCATTCTCAAAATTCAACAACATGGTCTTGATCCCAAAGCAAAAAGAGACGCACGGCGTTAAGGCCGCGCATTCCAGTTTCGCCCCCTCAGGCGGCCTTGGCTGCCGCTGCCGGATGAATGGCGTGGAAGGGAACGCAGAGCCGGTTCCAGGTGTTGATCATGCCGATCGCGACGGACAGCTTGACCAGTTCCTCTTCCGAGAAGTGTTCGAGCGTGCGAGCGTAGAGATCATCCGGCACGCCGCTGTCGGCGATCTTCGTCACCATTTCGGTCCAGGCGAAGGCGGCGCGTTCGCGCTCGGAAAACAGCGGCGATTCCTTCCAGGCGGAGACGAGATAGAGCCGCTGTTCGGTCTCGCCGTCGTGACGCGCCTCGCGGCTATGCATCTCGACGCAATAGGAACAGCCATTGATCTGCGACGCCCGCAGCTTGATCAGATGCAGCAGGCTTGCCTCGAGCCCGCACTCGTCGACCGCCTTGCTGAGCGCCGATACCGCTTTCATGATTTCCGGCGCCGCGCCGAAGAATTGCAGCCTCTGCTTCATTCTCTTTCCCTTCACGCTTGCTTGGTTGAACTGGATTTCTGCGGTCGTTGATTACGCTCGACAAAGGCGCAGTTGGCGGCGACTGAACGGGGATCGGCATCGCTCACGTATTCCGCAACGATGTCGGACAGCCGGGCCTCGGCAAGAGCGGCGCGATAGGCGCGCTCGGCCTTCAGCATCGCGACGCTGATGCCGCAAGGTTTGACATAGGCCGAAGCATCGAGCCTGGCCGGCCCGCGCTGACGGATTTCGCCGCAGCGGAAGGCCGGTTCGCGTCCTTCGACGGCGAGCACGATGTCGAGCAGCGTTATGCGCTCCGCCGGCCGCGCCAGCCGGTAACCGCCCGATGGCCCGGGCACCGATTCCAGGATGCCCGACGCCGTCAGCGCGTTGAGATGCTTGAGCAGATAGCTTTGCGACAGGCCGAACGCTTCCGCCATGGCAGCACCCGGCATGGTCGCGGCGCCTTCCACTCCGGCAAGCATGGCGGCGCAGTGGATGGCCGCTTCGACGCCCTCGCCCAGCTTCATTTTTTTGAGTCCAAATTCATGGATGTATCTTATCGTGGATAATTTTTATCCGCAATAGGAAATTAAGAGTCTCCACTCTGGATGGCTGCGCTGCCGGCGATTTTATACGATCGATGGCGCCGCCCCTCATTGCCCTGCCGGGCATTTCTCCCCGTATAGTGACGGGGAGAAAGACGCTATCACCGATGATTTTCGCCAATTATCGGCGGTGCAAAAAGGGCGGCGAGGTTGCGGCAATCCCCCTTCTCCCCGTCACTACACGGGGAGAAGGGGGACGCAGGTGGATGAGGGGCAGCGCCAACCTCGACAATTCAACCGGACGAAACCGATCTGGCGCTTCGACCAAACTTACTCCGCCGCCACCTTGGCCATCGGGTTGTTTGGATGCGTCGTCCAGTTGGCGTAGACCGGCGATACCGGTCTGCCGGTGCGCTGGTCGATGACGCCGGCCGCCAGCGGTTCCATGGTGATACAGTTCTCGACCGGACAGACATTGACGCACAGGTTGCAGCCGACGCATTCGGCCTCGATCACCTCGAAATGCCGCTTGCCGTCCACCATGCTGGTGATCGCCTGGTGCGAGGTGTCCTCGCAGGCGATGTGGCAGCGGCCGCATTTGATGCAGGCCTCCTGGTCGATATGCGCCTTGGCGACGTAATTGAGGTTGAGATATTGCCAGTCGGTGACGTTGGGCGTGGCGCGGCCGACGATATCGTCGAGCGAGGCATGGCCCTTCTCGTCCATCCAGTTTTCGAGACCGGCGATCATCTCCTGCACGATCTTGAAGCCATAGGTCATCGCCGCCGTGCACACCTGCACATTGCCGGCGCCGAGCGCCATGAATTCGGCAGCGTCGCGCCAGGTGGTGATGCCGCCGATGCCTGAGATCGGCAGGCCGTGGGTTTCCGGATCGCGGGCGATCTCGGCGACCATGTTCATGGCGATCGGCTTCACCGCCGGGCCGCAATAGCCGCCATGCGAGCCCTTGCCGTCAATCGTCGGCTCCGGTGCGAAACTGTCGAGATTGACGCCGGTGATCGAATTGATGGTGTTGATCAGCGACACCGCGTCGGTGCCGCCGGCATGGGCGGCACGCGCCGGCTTGCGTATATCGGTGATGTTCGGTGTCAGCTTGGTGATGACAGGCATGCGGGTGTTGGCCTTGCACCAGCGCACCACCATTTCGATGTATTCCGGCACCTGGCCGACGGCGGCACCCATGCCGCGTTCCGACATGCCGTGCGGGCAGCCGAAATTGAGCTCGATGCCGTCGGCCCCGGTCTCCTCGACCACCGGCAGGATCGCCTTCCACGCATGTTCCTCGCAAGGCACCATCAGCGAGACGACGATGGCGCGGTCGGGCCAGTCCATCTTGACCTGCTTGATCTCGCGCAGATTGGTCTGCAAGTCGCGGTCGGTGATCAGCTCGATGTTGTTCAAGCCGAGCAGGCGGCGATCGGCGCCCCAGATCGCGCCATAGCGCGGGCCGTTGACATTGACCACCGGCGGCCCCTCTTCGCCGAGCGTCTTCCAGACAACGCCGCCCCAGCCCGCCCTAAAGGCGCGGATGACATTGTAGGCCTTGTCGGTCGGCGGCGCCGAGGCCAGCCAGAACGGATTCGGCGATTTGATGCCGACGAAATTGTTTCTGATATCTGCCATGCTCATGCCCTCCCGTTCGAGGTCAGTGCCCGGTGGATCGATTCGGCCGCGTCGCGCCCCTGCGCGACTGCCGAGACGGTGAGGTCGTCGCCGCCATAGATGCAGTCGCCGCCGGCCCAGACGTTTGGCAGCGAGGTGCGGCCTTCGGCGTCGACCTTGATGCGGCCGGCTTCCAGCGCCAGCAAGGCGCCGCTGCCGTTGAGCGCAGCCGGGACAAAGCTCTGGCCGATCGCCTTGAACACCTGGTCGGCGGTGAGCGTCAGCCGCTCGCCGGTGCCGACGAGTTTCTCGCCATCCATCGCCGTATATTCAAGCTCGATGCCCGAGACCTTGCCGCCTTCGGCAATGACCCGCTTCGGCTGCAGCCAGTGACGGATGATGACGCCGTTGGCTGCGGCCAGGTCCTGCTCGAATTCCGAGGCGTTCATGTGCTCCTGGCCGCGCCGGTAGCAGATCGTCACCTCTTCGGCGCCGAGCAGCTTTGATTGCACCGCCGCGTCAATCGCCGTCATGCCGCCGCCGATGACGACGACGCGCCGGCCGACCGGCAGGCTGGCAAGATCGCTGGCCTGGCGAAGCTCGGCAATGAACTCCACCGCATTGGTGACGCCTTGCGCGTCCTCGCCGTCGGCGCGCAGCGCGTTGACGCCGCCAAGCCCCATGCCGAGGAACACTGCATCGTAATTCCTGGTCAGGTCCGACAGCTGGTAATCGCGGCCAAGCGCCTTGCCGTTCTGGATGTCGATGCCGCCGATCGAAATGACATAGTCGACCTCGGCCTGGGCAAAATTGTCGATGCTCTTGTAAGCGGCGATGCCGTATTCATTGAGACCGCCGGCTTTCGGGCGCGCCTCGAGGATGGTGACCTCATGTCCATGGCGGGCAAGCCGATGGGCGGCGGCAAGCCCGGCCGGTCCAGCGCCGACCACGGCGATCGTCTTGCCGGTCGGAGCGGCGCGCGGGTAAAACTGCTTGTTCTCAGCCATCGCGACATCGGTGGCATAACGCTGCAGGCGGCCGATCTGCACCGGCTTGCCTTCAGCCACTTCGCGCACGCAGACCTCTTCGCACAGCGTCTCGGTCGGGCAGACGCGGGCGCACATGCCGCCCAAAATGTTCTGGTCGAAAATCGTCCTGGCCGAGCCGATCGGATTGCCGGTCGAGATCTGGCGGATGAACAGCGGGATGTCGATCGAGGTCGGGCATGCGTTCATGCACGGCGCATCGTAGCAGAAATAGCAGCGATCGGACTCGACCAGCGCCTCATGATGATCGAGCGGCGGATGCAGGTCGGAAAAATTATCGGCATATTGCTCGGGCGAAAGCCGCCCGCCGGCAATGCCCTGCTTGAAATGACCAGTCGCCATTCCGCTTCCCCATTCCTTGTTGTTTTGCGGAAGGCTAGCACGTTTTGTTTTTTTATCAATTGGTCAATTTTCGACGCAAGCCGCTGAAAAGCCATGACAAAACATGATATCAATACTCATGTTTTCTATATTGGCCTTGGCTGTCGGAATTCCGTCGCGAAGATCGTCCTAGATGGATCACGCATGATCGATGACTGGAAACCCAAGGAGCACGACAATGCCAAACTCCCCGACGTCCTTCTTCTGGTACGAGCTGATGACCACCGATCTCGACGCCGCCGAAGCGTTCTACACCGACGTGGTGGGCTGGAAGGCGCAGCCCTTCGACGGCGCGCCCGGCATGCCGCGCTATGTCGTGATGAATGTCGGCGAGCGCGGCGTTGCCGGGCTGATGACGCAGCCGGACGAAGTGCGCAAGACGGGCATGCCGCCAGCCTGGGTCGGTTACATCCATACCGGGGATGTCGATGCTTCGACGAAATCGCTGAAGGGGGCCGGCGGTGCGGTTCACCGCGAACCCGATGACATTCCGGGCGTCGGCCGCTTTGCCGTCGTCGCCGATCCGCAAGGCGCGGTGTTCAACTTCCTGCAGCCTGACGGCCCTGACCAGCCGCCGTTGCCGGCTACTACTCCCGGCAATATCGGCTGGCATGAACTCTATACGACCGACTGGCGCGCGGCGTTCGATTTCTATGCCGGGCAATTCGGCTGGACCAAGGGCGACGCCATGGATATGGGGCCGATGGGCACCTACCAGCTGTTTGCCGCCGGCGGCGAACCTGTCGGCGGCATGATGAACAAGCCCGAGCAGGTTCCGGTGCCGGTCTGGCAGTTCTATTTCAATGTCCCCGCAATCGACGCGGCGGCCAAGCGTGTCACCGATAATGGCGGCACGATCCTGATGGGACCGATGGAGGTTCCCGGCGGCGGCTGGATCGTGATGTGCACGGACCCACAGGGTGCTCATTTCGCGCTGACGGCACCGGTGCGGTAGCTGGGTCAGGCGTCACGCTATTTGGCGTCATGCTTGTCGAAGTGGGCGATCCTTCGCGCCCCCCTCTGTCCGGCAGGACAGAGGGGGGCGCTGTCCCGCCGACCCCGCGCATTTTGGATAGCCTCCACCTAGCGGCGCCATCACCCTCGCATCCGCTCGAGATTCGCGTCGAACAGCGGCGTCGGCTGCACCCGTGCGGTGTAGCGCTTGCCCAAGAGCTCGACCTCGAAACCATCGGCCTCGTCGGCGATCTCCTTCAGCACATAGCCCATCGCCACTGACGTCTTCGAATGATGTGCGTAGCCGCCTGACGTGACCCAGCCGCGCACCGCGCCGTCGAACCAGATCGGCTCGTCACCGATGACGTCGGCGTCGGCCGCATCGACGACAAAGGCGCGCAGCCGCAGCTTGCCGCCTTGCTGGCGCTCGGCCAGTGCCGCCTGCTTGCCGATGAAATCGGTTTCTTTCCCGTAGGCGACGAAACGGTCGAGCCCCGCCTCCAGCGGTCCGTAGATCGGCCGGTATTCGCGCGCCCACGAGCCGTAATTCTTCTCCAGCCGCAGCGCGTTGAGCGCGCGCGCGCCGAACAGGCCGATGCCGAAGTCTTCGCCGGCCGCCATCAGGGTCTGGTACGCGGCACGCTGATATTCCGGCGCCACCCAGATCTCGTAGCCGAGGTCGCCGGTGTAGCTGACGCGGCCGACCAGGCACGGCGCCATGCCGATATCCATCCTGGCCGTCGCCATGAACGGGAACGCCGCATTCGACACATCCGCCCGCGTGACTTTTGCCAGCACGTCCCGCGCCCTCGGACCGGCAATCGACAGGCCCGTCAGTCTCGCCCCCAGCGCCTCGATATGGACCGAGCTGTCTTGCGGCAGATGCGCCTCGAACCAGCGCATGTGATACTGCTCGGCAATGCCGGAACCGGCGAGGAACCAGCCCTCCCCGCTGGAATTGCCGCTGCCGAGATTGGCCAGCGAAAAGTCGCCGATCAGCCTGCCGTCTTGCTTCAGCATCGGCGCCAGCGTCATGCGGCCGGGCTTTGGCAGCTTGCAGGCAAGCAGGCGGTCGAGCCAGGCCGCCGCGCCCGCGCCCGTCACCCTGTATTTGGCGAAGGACGAGATTTCCGACAGGCCGACACTTGTCCGCACCGTCCTCACCTCTTTTGCGACATGCTCGAAATCGCTCGAGCGCCGCCACGAGAACTCGTCCCTGACGCCTTCGGGCGCATACCACAGCGGCACTTCCAGCCCATAGGCCACGCCCCACTGCGCGCCCTTCGCCGACAAGAGGTCGTAGACCGGCGTGGTCTTGAGCGGCCGCCCGGCAGGCAATTCCTCATTGGGGAAGCGGATGGAAAAACGCCGCGAATAATTCTCGCGCACCTTGGCGTTGGTGTAGGCCATCGTTGCCCAGTCGCCGTAGCGAGAGACGTCCATCGCCCAGATGTCGGCGCCGGGATCGCCCTCGATCATCCAGTTCGACAGCGCCAGGCCAACACCGCCGCCCTGCGAAAAGCCGGCCATGACGCCGCAGGCGACCCAGAAGCCAGGCAGGCCGCGCACCGGCCCGACCAACGGGTTGCCGTCGGGCGCGAAGGTGAAGGGGCCGTTGATGATCTGCTTGATGCCGGTGTTCTGGAAGGCCGGGAAATGCCGAAACCCGACTTCCAATGACGGCGCGATACGGTCGATGTCGGGCTCGAGAAGCTCGTGGCCGAAATTCCACGGTGTCTGGAGCTCGGACCATGGCTTGTTGGCCTTCTCATAGGTGCCCATCAGCATGCCGCCGCGCTCCTGGCGCAGATAGAGCTCGCCGTCGAAATCGACCGCGTGGATGATCTCCGTGCCGGTCTTCTGGTTCCAGGCGGCGACCTCCGGCATGTCCTCGGTGATCAGGTACATGTGCTCCATGGCCAGCACCGGCAGTTCGAGGCCCACCATGCGGCCGACCTCGCGCGCCCACAGGCCGGCGGCGTTGACGACATGCTCGGCCACCACCTCGCCCTTGTTGGTGATGATCCGCCACAACCCGTCGGCGCGGCGCACGATATCCTCGACCTTGGTGAAGCGCTCGACCTCGGCGCCAAGTTTTCTGGCAGCCTTGGCATAGGCGTGGGTGACGCCGGACGGGTCGAGATGACCGTCCTCCTTGTTGCGCACCGCGCCGACGAACTGTTTCGGGTCGAGCAGCGGCATCAACTCGGCCGCCTCATCAGGCGAGATCTCCTCGAGGTCGATGCCGAGATAGCGGCCCTTGGCGACAACGCCGCGCAGCCAGTCGAGCCGCGCCTCGGTCGCCGCCAAAAGCACGCCACCGGTCAGATGCACGCCGGTCGCCTGGCCGGACAGCTCCTCGATCTCCTTGTAGAGCGAGATCGTGTATTTCTGCAACTTGGCGACGTTGGGATCGCCATTGATCGTGTGCATGCCGCCGGCCGCGTGCCAGGTCGAGCCGGAAGTCAGCTCGTCGCGCTCCAGAAGCACAATGTCGGTCCAGCCGTGACGGGCGAGATGGAACAGCACCGAACAGCCGACAACGCCTCCGCCAATGACCACGACCTTCGCATGCGATTTCATGAGTTTTTCTCGTTATTTCAGGGAGTTGGAGGGGTGAGATGAATCGGGGCGGGAGGAAACCGGAATGACGTCGCGATCCGTCCAACACCCCTCATCCGACCGAGCTTCGCTCGGCCACCTTCTCCCACATGGGGAGAAGGTCGGGCGCTCTCCCTTCTCCCCTTGTGGGAGAAGGTGGATTGGCGCGAAGCGCCAAGACGGATGAGGGGTGTTGGACGGATCACCAGCTTTCACGGCTCGCCCTGCCCGATCGCTTCCTTGCGCCTGGCCACATACGCCTCCAGCGCCTCGCGCACGGCAATATCCATCGCCGGATCGACATGATCCTCCAGCGCTTTCTTCCACAGCCGCGTCGCCCGCGCCGTGGCGTCTAGCCCGCCGGCCTCCTGCCAGGCCTCGTAGTTCTGCCAATTCGAGAGCATCGGCTGGTAGAAGGCGGTTGCATAGCGCTCCAGCGTGTGCGGCTCGCCGAAGAAATGGCCACCGGTCGGCACCGCACCCAGCGCCTCGACGGCGAGTTCCGCCTCGTTGACTTCGATCGGGCGCAAAAACTCCATCATGTGCTGGATCATCTCGACGTCGATGATGAACTTTTCGAACGATGCAGTCAGCCCGCCCTCCTGCCAGCCGGCTGCGTGGTAGACGAGATTGCCGTGGCCGAGCACCGCGCCCCACAGCGCCATCAGCGTCTCGTAGGCGCCTTGCGCGTCGGCGGCGTTGGAGGCCGAGCCCGGCGTCGTCCGGTAGGGCAGTCCATAGCGCCGCGCCAATTGCCCGGAGGCGATGTTGGCCTTGGTGTTCTCTGGCGTGCCAAAGGCCGGCGCACCGGACTTCATGTCGACATTGGAGGTGAAGGCGCCATACATGACCGGGGCGCCAGGGCGGACAAGCTGCGTCAAGACCACGCCGAACAGCGCCTCGGCGTTCTGTTGCGCCAGCGCGCCGGCAAGCGTCACCGGGCTCATCGCCCCCATCAGCGTGAACGGCGTCACCGCAACCGACTGGCCGAACTCGGCCATGGTCATCAGCCCTTCGGCCATCATCTCGTCGAAGCGGCGCGGCGAGTTGACCGAGATGATGGTGGTGACGCCGGGATCGTCGCGCATCTGGTCGAGGCTCAAGCCCCGCGAAATCGCCATCATTTCGATGCCGTCCAGCGCCCTGCCGCGGCCGATCGCCGAGACGTGAAAACTCTTGTCGGTCAGCGTCAGATTGGCGAAATAGGTATCGAGGTGGCGTGAATTGGCCGGCAGTTCCACCGGTGCGCAGACCTGATTGCCGAGCATGTGGATGCAGTTGAAATGCTGCGCCAGCCGGGTGAGATCGCAATAGTCGCGCAAATTGCCGGCGCGCCGGCCGCGTTCCATGTCATGCACGTTCGGCGGTCCGGCGACGAGCGTAAAATTGATGGTGTTGCCGCCGAGATGGACTGTGTGGGCCGGGTTGCGCGGCGCCAGCGTATAGCTGGACCGCGTCATCTTCAGTGCCTCGTCGACCATGCCGCGGTCGATGCGGACAGTCATCGACGCATGATCGACCTTGGCGCCGGCCTTCTCGAACAGCGAAAGCGCCCGCGGGCTCATCACCTCGATGCCGAAATTCTCCAGAATGTGCATCGACGCCTGGTGGATCGCCTCGATCTGGTCGGCCGAGAGCATCGCCATCGGCGGATAGGGATTTGTCACGCGGCGCAACGGCAGTTGCGGGATGGCGGCCGGTCCCCTGTTGCTGGTTCGCTCGGCGCCGCGCTTGCGTCTCGGTTCGGTCATGCGGCGCATCAAAGCGCCGGCACGACGATCGGGCTGTCAGAAATCCGCCACCTGCGGGCGCGATTTTAGCCAAGGCGGCATTTTGGGATTTTCGTGCCGACAAAAGCGACGGAAAACGTCGGAATATCTATCCTCGCTGTGTCGCGGCCAAAGCGGCCGATCAGCCGTTAAGGAACGCTGCAAGATTCCTTTTATGTTTTCGGCCTAATCCTCTTGCGATGGGTCGGTCGAGTTTTCGTAAAATTGTAGCCGTTACCGTGCTGCTGGCGCTGTCGGCCTGCGCGACGCCGCCGAGCCATATCAACAATGTCTGCGCTGTCTTCGACCAGAATGACGGCTGGTTCGACAACTGGCAGGCGGCGGCCGAACGCGCCGAACAGAAGCACGGCGTGCCGGTTCCCGTGCTGATGGCGACGGTGCGCAAGGAATCCGGCTTCAAAAGCAACGCCAGGCCGCCGCGCAAGAAGCTGCTCGGCTTCATTCCCTGGAAACGTGCCTCCAGCGCCACCGGCTTCTCGCAGGCGCTCGACGGCACCTGGGCGCAATATCAGAGCGAGACCGGCAGTTGGGCGGCGCGCCGCACCAGCTTCGCCGATGCCGTCGATTTCGTCGGCTGGTATCATTCCAAGACATCAGACACGCTCGGCGTCGCCCGCAACGACACCTACAATCTCTATCTGGCCTATTATCTCGGCTGGACGGCCTATGGCCGCGGCAACCGCGGCGATGCCGGCGTGCAGCGCTATGCGCGGGCCACCGAGCAGATGGCTCGGGACTACGCCGCGCAGCTACGCCAATGCGCGCCTTGATGGCGCCACGGATCTAATCGTCCGTGAGCTTCGGCCTCTTGCCGTGCGGACGCTGCGGCGGAGCGCCGGCAAAGCCCGGACCGATGCCCTGCGGCGCGTCGTCGGGCACGCCTTCATTCGCGGCATGCTCCTTGTCGAACTTGATCACCGGCTCCATTTTCGCCAGCACGTCGTCGGCAAGCCAGCACAGGCTCATATGACCGTCGCCGAGATGCTTGACCGGCGGCACCTGCGTCTCGCAAAGGTTGTCCGGCACCAGCTTCTTGTAGCCGCAGCGGGTCTGGAACGGGCAGCCGGTTGGCGGGTTCATCGCCGACGGGATGTCGCCCTCCAGCACAATGTGCTTCTTGATCACGCTGGTGTCGGCGATCGGGATCGCCGACAGCAGCGCCTCGGTATAGGGATGATAGGGCGGCGAAAAGATCTGGTCGGTCGTGCCCTGCTCGACGATATAGCCGAGATACATGACGACGACGCGGTCGGCGATGTAGCGCACCACCGACAGGTCGTGGCTGATGAACAGCATCGTCGTCTTGTTCTTGCGCTGGATGTCCATCAACAGCTCGGTCACCGCCGCCTGCACCGACACGTCGAGCGCCGAGACCGGCTCGTCGGCCACCACCACCTTGGCATCGCCGGCAAAAGCCCGCGCCACGCCGATGCGCTGCTTCTGGCCGCCTGAAAGCTGGCGCGGCTTGCGGGTCTCGAACGCCCGCGGCAGCTTCACCAGGTCGAGCAGCTCCAGCATGCGCTTGCGGCGGTCGGCAACGGTGTTGCCGACATTGAACTTTTCCAGAGTGCGGATGATCTGCGAGCCGACCGTATGGCTGGGATTGAGCGTGTCGAACGGATTCTGGAACACCATCTGGATCGACGACACCGTCTCGACGCTGCGGTTCTCGACCCCGATCGACTGGATCTGCTGGTTGCCGAGCGTCACGCTGCCGGAGCTTGCCGTCTCCAGCCCGAGCAGCACCTTGGCCAGCGTCGACTTTCCGCAGCCGGACTCGCCGACGATGGCGACGGTCTCGGATTCGCGCGCCATGAACGAGATCGTCTCATTGGCCTTGACGACGCGGCCCTCGCTCGAGCCGAACACCTCGCTGCCGCCGACCTTGTAGTACTTTTTGAGATCCTCGATCTTGAGCACCGGCGCGCCGGGCTCGACGCGCTCGTTGACCTTCTTGGCGCCGGGCGGCAGCGCTTCCCAGTCGATCTCGTTGAAGCGCACGCAGCGCGAAAAATGGCCTTCATGGCCGTCGACCGCGATCATCGGGATTTCGGCGGCGTTGCAGACGCCCTCGACGAAATGGTGGCAGCGGGGGCCGAAATTGCAGCCCTTCGGCCGCTCGTGCGGCAGCGGCAATTGCCCCGGGATGGAGATCAGAGGCCGCGAATTCTTGTCGGCGCCGGGCAGCGGGATCGAGCGGAACAGGCCTTGCGTGTAGGGATGGCGCATCCGATCGAAGACGTCCTTGATCTTGCCGGTCTCCACCGCTTCGCCCGAATACATCACCGTGATGCGGTCGCAGGTTTCCAGGATCAGGCCGAGATTGTGCGACACGAAGATCATCGAGGTGCCGAACTTCTCGCCGAGCCCCTTGACCAGGTCGACGATGCCGGCTTCGACCGTCACGTCGAGCGCCGTCGTCGGCTCGTCGAGCAAGAGCAGCGCCGGCTTCGACAGCAGCGCCATGGCGATGACGATGCGCTGTTGCTGGCCGCCGGAAAGCTGGTGCGGAAACGAGCGCATCATGCGCTCCGGATCGGGCAGCCTGACCGAGCGCACCATTTCCAGCGCGCGTTGATAAGCCTCTTCCTTCGACACCTTGTCGTGGATCAGCGGCACTTCCATCAGTTGCTGGCCGACCTTCATCGCCGGGTTCAGGCTGGCCATCGGCTCCTGGTAGATCATCGCGATCTTGTTGCCGCGGATGGCGCGCAGTTCCTCGTCGGACAGCTCGCCCATGTCCTTGCCCTGGAACTTTATCCGGCCGCCGACGATCTTTCCGATGTTGGAGAGATCGCGCATGATGCCGAGCGACACGGTCGACTTGCCGCAGCCGGATTCGCCGACGATGCCCATCGCTTCGCCAGGCATGACCGTGCACGAAAAATCCATGACGGCCGGTATCTCGCCCTTGCGGGTGAAGAAGGAGATCGACAGGTTCTCGATCTCGATGATCGGCCCATTGGTCGGCCCATTGGTCGGCTTGGCGGGATTTCGAACTGCCTCATTCATGGGTCGCTCCAATCCTGGTTCTTTCAGCATATCGGGTCGAGAACCCGTCCATCAATCTTTCATCGATTGCTCACGCAGCGAGTCGGCCAACAGATTAAGGCCCAGCACGAACGACATCAGCGCGATCGTCGGCGGCAGCGCCGGATGGATGAAGGAGCGCAGCAGCCGGCTGGCATCCTTGATCGCGGTGCCCCAGTCCGGGCTCTCGGGCGCCAGCCCCAGGCCGAAATAGCCGAGCGTGCCGAGCAGGATCGTGGTGTAGCCGATACGCAGGCAGGCATCGACGATCAGCGGCCCGCGCGCATTGGGAAGTATCTCCCACAGCATGATGTACCAGGGCGATTCACCGCGCGTCTGCGCCGCCGCCACATAGTCGCGCGTTTTGATGTCCATGACCAGGCCGCGCACGATGCGGAACACGCCGGGGCTGGAGGCGAACACCACCGCCACGAAGATGTTGAGCTGGTTGGGATCGATATGGATGATCCTGAACGGATCGGCATCGAAGACCAGGCCGGCATAGACCCAGCCGCCAACGATCAGCGTCAGCCCCAGCAGGATGTAAAGCCGGTCGGGCCGTTTCTTGTAGCGCGTCCAGAACAGCACGCTGAAGAAGATGATCGGGAACATGAAGAACAGGCCGGCCATCGCATAGGGGATAGGTGTCTCCATGATGCCCGGCGTCACCAGGAGGTAGAACAGCAGGATTACCGGGAAGGCGAGCACCAGATTGGCGAGGAATGACAGTACCGTATCGATCCTGCCGCCATAATAGCCGGCCGGCAGACCGAGCGTGATGCCGACCATCAGCGCAAACCCGGTCGCCGCCGGCGCGATGATCAGCACGATCTGGCTGCCGTAGACCATGCGGCTGAACACGTCGCGGGCAAGCTTGTCGCCGCCGAACAGGTAGACAAGTCCCGATTGCGGCTCGACCGCGCCCGGTAGCGCGTCCTTCATGATCGGGATCTGGACAAGCGGATTGAAGGGCGAGACGGTCGACGCGAAGATCGCCGTGAACAGCCAGAACAGGCAGATGCCGACGCCGACGATGCCGACGCTGCTGTCGAAGAGCTGACCGTAGAGGCCAAGCCTCTTCTTGTAGGCGAAGCTCGCCCCCATCACCAGGACGAGAGCGATCCAGACCGGCCAGAAACGCGCAAGCACGCCAAGCACCACATTGAAGGCGCCGATATATTCAAGCTGCATCCGCTCGATCCCCTATTGAACTCTGATACGCGGATTGAGAAACGCGTAGCCGACATCGGAAATGAGCTGCGTGATCAGGACGATGAACACCGAGACCAGGGAGCAGCCGAGCAAAAGATCGATATCGTTGTTGCCGGCCGCCTCGACCAGCGTGTAGCCAAACCCCTGGTAGCGGAACATCACCTCGACAATGACGACGCCGGTGAGCAGCCAGGGAAATTGCAGCATGATGACGGTGAATGGCGCGATCAGCGCGTTGCGCAGCGCGTGCTTGACCACGACGCTGCCGAAGGAGAGGCCCTTCAACCGGGCGGTGCGGATATATTGCTGCGTCATCACCTCGACCATCGAGGCGCGGGTCATGCGGGCGATATAGCCGATGCCATAGATCGCCAGCGTCATCACAGGCAGCGTGAAATTGTAGAAGGTGATGCCGCGGCTGGCCGAAGCCGCCGAACCGTTCAGCAGGCCGAGCCATGAGGCGAAGATGACGGTGAAAATGACGCCCGACACATATTCGGGCGTCGCCGTCGAGGCAATCGAGGCGACCGACAAGGTCCGGTCGGTTCGCGAGCCTTCGCGCATGCCGGCGAGGATGCCGATCAGCAGCGAGATCGGCACCATCACCACAAGCACCCAGAACATCAGGATTCCGGTAGCACCAAGCGCCGGGAATAGCTTCGACGCGACCGTCGTCTTGAACTTGGTCGAGCAGCCGAAGTCACCCTGCAGCACGCCGGAAAATGTCGGCTCGACAGGATCGTTGCAGAAGGAAAAACGTCGCGCCGGTTTGCCGGTTGCCGGGTCTGTGACCGGCTGTTTGGGCACGATACCCAGCCATTGGCCATAGCGGGAGAAGAAATTCTGGCGATAGCCATGGTTGACCAGCCAGCTTTCGAGCTGCTCGGCCGAGGTGTGCATTTCGGTCTGGCTGATTGCCAGCTTTTTCAGATTGGGATCGAGATTGATCAGGAAGAACACGACCATCGTCAGGCACAGCATCGTCAATGCCATGGTGCCGAGGCGTCGAAGGATGAAAGAAAGCATGGCGGTCCCCTGCCGGTCTGGTTGGGGTTGAGGCCGGCTTGGAGCCAGTTCAGCTGCGATCGGCAGAGCTGGCTGTCAAACGGACCCTCAGAATGCGATCAACCCTGTCTTATTGCACGCCCTCTCCGAAGAGTCCGCGCTTTCTTGCTGCGCCGACCTTCGGTTGTGGGATCATGCAAGGCGTGGGTGGAAGGGGCGAACCGCCCCTTCCACGATCGATCCGATCAGGCCTCCTCGTCGAGCCAGACCTTGCCGTAGTCGCGCTCGAAGGTCGGATGCATGCCGTAGTTCTTAACGGCAGCGACCGAATGGCTGTAGAGCTTGCGCCAGTAAGGCTGGATGATGATGCCGGAATCCTGCAGGATCTGCTCGATGTCCTTCATCATTTCCTTGCGCTTGGCGGGGTCGGCAACGGCGAGCGCCGCGTTGAGCTTGGCATCCCACTCGGGATTCGACCAGCCCGTCTCGTTCCAGGCTTCACCGGTGCGATAGCCGATCGCCAGAACCTGGACGCCGAGCGGCCGCATGTTCCAGTTGGTCATCGACAGCGGGTATTTGGTCCAGTCGTTCCAGAAGGTCGAACCCGGCAGCACCGTACGCTTGACCTTGATGCCGGCGTCGCGCATCTGCGCGGCGATCGTATCGCCGGTATTCTTGTGCCAGTCTTCGTCGACCGTGATCAGCTCGTGCTCGAAATCGGCCTGGCCGGCTTCCGCCATCAGCGCCTTCGCCTTGGCCGGATCGCGGGCAATCTTCGCCAGCTCGAAATATTCCGGATGGATCGGCGAGACATGGTGGTTTTCGGCGACAGTGCCGGCATTGCCACCGCCCAGCTGGAGCACGACAGCGTTGTCGACCGCGAGCTGCAGGGCGTTGCGGACCTTCTGATCGTCGTAAGGCTTGTTGGTCACATTGGTGCGGCAGACGATCGTCGAAGCGGTGACGACCTCGGACTTGACCAGGTCGACACCGTCGAGGATCGACACATAGTCGGCCGACGTCTCGAAGTTGGTATGGACCTCTCCGGATTCGAAGGCGCTGACCGTGGCCGCCGGATCGGTGCCGTAATCGATGAACTCGATGCCGTCGAGAAAGACTTCGCCGTCCCACCACTTGTTGTCTTCGCGGCGCTTGTAGACGACTTTCTGGCCGACATCGTAGGAGACCAGTTCAAATGGGCCGGTGCCGATCGGGCAGGCTTTGAAATCGCCGCCCTTTTCGTCGAAGGTCTTGTGGACGACGAGACCGGGATAGTCGCACACGTTGGGGATGAGCGCGATATCCGGCGTGCTGAGCGTCAGCTTGATCGTGTGATCGTTGACCTTGGTGACGGCGCTCTCATCCAGCTTGTCGTCCTTGACCAGCGAGCCGAGGCGACCGGGCATGGAATTGCCTTCGGCTTTCTTGTCGCCCCAACGCTTGAGGTTGAAGATGACATCGTCGGCGGTGAACGGATCGCCGTTGTTCCAGGTGACGCCCTTGCGCACATGCAGCGTGTATTCGGTGGCGTCGTCGTTGACGTCCCAGCTCTCGAGCAGGTAGGGGCGGAACGTGTATTCATTTGTGTACTTGACCAGCGGCTCGAGCGCCTGGCGCTCGGCATTGGCGATTTCCGACCAGTCTGCCTTGCGCGGATCCTTCGGATCCTTGATCCACATAGCGACCTTCAGTATGCCGCCCTTCTTGCCCTGCACGTCCTGCGCTCTCGCCGGCGTCGGGTCGGCGAGACCGAGCATGCCATAGGCCATCGCCGTGGACGCGCCGAAGACACTGGCCAAAGCGAGAAACTCGCGGCGATCGACACGTCCCGCCCTGGCTTCCTCGGCCATCGCATGGATGTGATCCGGAACGCGGTCGCCATTACTCTTGTAGATTGTCATCGAGAACTCCCATTGTTGGCTTTCTGCCTTTTACCATTCCGCATCCGGGCCGTGATGTCAAAAACGGCACGGATTGGGAACATGCCAAGGAATGTGCAACTTTGGAAGGGAAGCAGTTCGCGTGATAACGACAGTCTTGGCGCAAAATTGCTATTGCCCGGCAGATTTCGTTCGAATCTCCGGCATCGATCAAACTGAGACATTCACTGCCGCGCCGCACGTCCCGTCGGGCGCGCAACGGACGCTGTAGCGGTTTGATTTTGCGCCGAAATCGATTTCGATTCTCGCGGTCGTGCGCGAAGCTTTGCACCGCGCCGGCCGATCCCGGATGAGTGCCAATACGGCGACGAGGGCTGTCGGATTGCCGGACCCTATCTCGCCGGCCGGCTTCAGTACTCGCGTTCGTAGAAAATGCCACCCTTGGCTTCGCCGGCATCGGTGGCTTCGCCGCGCAATTTGACGCCGCGGCCGACGTCGAGATCGATCGCTGCCTTGCCCGAACCCGGCTTGTCGCCCTTCTGGATCGTCACATAGGTGCGGTCGTTGAGATATTTTCCGGCCGAGACCGCGGTGCCGCCCTCCTCGTCGGTGACGACGTCGAGATCGTCGACGCCGATGGCGCTGCGCAGGTTCTGGAGCAGCGAGGTCGAGCCGCCGATGCCGGCCAGTTGCGCGGCGGCTTCGGCAAGCTGGGCGATCTGCAGCGGCGACAGGTTCGACATCGAGCGGCCGAAAATCAGTTGCGCCAGGACCTCGTCCTCTGGCAATGCCGGCACCGACGAGAAGTTGAATTTCGGATTGGTCGCCTCGCCCGAAACCACGATGGTGACGGTGGTGCTGCTCGTCGTCGATGTCGCCGTGAGATTGAGATAAGGCACCAGCGACCCCGAAAAGCCGACCGTGCCTTCGGTGAAGGTCAGCCGCTTGGCCAGGATCGACAGCCGACCGCGCTGCAAGTCAAAGGTGCCGACCGCTTGCGGCGACGATGCCGGGCCGGTCAGCCGCAACGAACCGCCAAGCTCGGCATCGACGCCCCTGCCCTGGATGAAGATCTGGCTGGGCGCGTTCACGGTGACATCGAGGTTGAGGCCGCCGCCACTGCTGCTGCTGCTCGCCGTCGCCGGGCGCAACGCCTTGTCCTGCGCGCGCACGGCGGCCGGTGCGTTCTTGTGCCTGATGTTGAGCGCCGCCAGCGAGCCCGGCAGCTTTTCGGGAACGGTGATGACGGTCTTGGCCAGGTTGATCGTGCCCGAGATCACCGGCGCCGATGCGAGTGGCCCCTTGATGGTCAGGTCGCCGCCGAGATTGGCGGTGACCACCCTGCCGTCGGTGTAGCGACCGTCGACGAGCTTGACCGACAGGTCGGCCGGAAAGCCTTGCGCCGGATTGATGCCGACCGTGCCGCTGGCCGACAGGCTGCCGCGCGTCGACAAATTGCCGGTCAGGCGGTTGATCCTGGCGACGCCATCGCCGATCGCCACATCGGCGGTGATGTCGTTGATCGCAAGTCCCGAGCGTGCATCGATCAGGCGGGCACCTGACGTGCGGACCGTGCCTGTGATCACCGGCGCCGTCGCCGGGCCGCGCACCTTCAGATTGACGTCGGCCGTGCCGCTCAACGACAGGCCTTGTGCGGCCAGTGTCCGGGTCAGGAAGGCGAACGGCACCTTGCCGGAAAAGTCGAGATCAAGCGTCGGCGTGCCTGATGTCGTCATCGTGCCGCCGCCCTTGAGGCCGAGACCGGCGGCATCGCTCATGTTGGCCTCGAAGGTCAGTCGGTTGCCGGAAAACGTGCCGGAGGACGAAACGCCCATGCCGCCGAAACCGGCGCCGCGGGTCTGCGACGTCTGGACGCCTGCGGCGTCGACCTTGAAGGCGACGGCCGGATTGGCCGGCGCGCCCGTCACCTTCACCGTGCCCGAGATCGAGCCGGCGGCATCGAGGCCGGGCGAGAAACTGTTGGCAAGCGATATCGGCACCCGCGCCAGCGTCGCGTTGAGATTGAGCGCCTCCCCGACCTTGCCCGAAACCGTCGCCGTGCCGCCGCCGAGGTTGAGTGCGAGCCTGTCCAGGCTGGTGGTGCCGTTGGCGATGGTGATGGTCGAGGTCTGGGCGATCGCCGCCTTGACGCCGCGCATCGTCGCCTGACCGGAGGCGAGCTCGACCGTCGTCGTGCCATTGGCGACCCTGACGCGGCCGGCTGCCTCGGCCGGAATGTCCTTGACGGTGGCGCCGCCGGAAAAGCCGGTCCAGTCGCCGTCGCGGGTCAGATCGACATCGATGCCGCGAACGACGGTGCCGCCGGAGGTGACGCTGTCGGCACGGATTTTTCCGGAGATCACCGGTGCCGCGAGATAATTGCCGATCGATGCATCGATGGTCACCGTCTTCGCCGAAACATCGCCGCGTGTAATCGAAGCGGTCGAAGCCTTGACGGTGACGCCAGGCGCATTGCCGGCCTTCGAGAAGACGATCGTGCCGCGGATGTCGCCTTCCGCCTTTTCCAGCGCAAGCGCTGCCAGCGGTCCGATGTCGGGCAGGTCGAGCGCCACGGTGCCTTCGGGCACGAACGCCTCGTCAAGCGCCAGGTCGCCTGATATCCGGTTCTTGCCGAGCGACAGCAAAAGCCCGTCGATGGCGCGCTTGCCGTCTGACGTCGCCAGCACCGCGCTGCCTTGCAGGGGCTGGCCCGCGACGTTTCCGGTCAGTTGGACATTGGCCGCTGGGTTGGCGGCATCGGCCTTCCCGGTGGCGGTGAGGCTCAACCCGGTGATCTCGCGTTCGGCAACCGAAAGCCGCTCGCTGTTGACCGTCAGCGACAGGTCGGGCGCGGTGCTGGCGCCTTGCGCGTTCAGCGCAAAGGTGATGGCGCCGTTGGCGTCCCCTGACAGAAGCGAGATGTCGGCCAGCGCGCCCTTGATGTCGACGGTGAGCTTGTTGTCGGCAAGGCTGGCCTGCCCGTCGGCGGTCAGCGCGCCGGACACCAGCCTGATCGCATCGGCGGTGACATTGCCATTGGCGTCGCGCTTCAGCGCGGCACTGAGTTCCGTCCGCTGCGCGAGCACGCCGCGCGCTGCCGCCGGCAGCGCCGCGGAAACGGCGTCGGTCTTGAGGTTGAGGTCGATGGCGCCGTCGGCCAGCGAGATCCTTCCATTGAAGCCGCTGTTCAGCGCGTCGCTCGTCACCGACCCGCTGTCGATGACAATGCCGTCGGTCGCCAGGCTGCCGGCGACTTGTGCCGTGATCTTGCCGGCGATCAGCGGCGCTATGGTCGGATTGTCCAGGCCGATCTTGTTTGCCGTCACCGTGCCGGAGACCGGCCCCGTCCGGCTCTTCACGTCGAAAGCGTCCGAGTGCAATGCCAGCGTGAGCCCCTCGACATCGCTGAATTTCGTCGCGACCGACGGCAGAACAGCGGAAATGTCGAGCTGCGGCTGCGTGCCCTGCCCTGCAGCCTTTACCGAAAGCGCCTGCAGCTCGAGCTTGATCGGGCTCTCGGTGCTGCCGAGCGCCAGCGGCAGGCTCGGGCCGGTCGAGGCCAGGTCGAGCGCAAAATCGCTGGCGCCGTTCGGATTGATGGTGCCGGCAGCCTTGCCGGAAATCTTGTCTCCTGAAAGTGTCGCGCGGTCGATGGCGACGCCGCCGGCGGAGGAGAAGCTGCCTGCCGCATCGAGCTTGAGCGGCCCAAGCCCCGCCTGGCGGGTCTGGCTGGTCTCGGCGCCGCTGAGTTGCGCATCGAAACGAATGTCAGGGGCTGCTGACGGTCCCGTCACTTGCGCCGTTCCACCAAGCGTGCCCGCGGCGTCGAGGCCGGGTGAAAAATCATTGGCCAACGCGGCCGGCAGCCCGGAAAACTCTGCCGCAAGATCGAGCGTCTGGCCGGCGGTGCCGGATACGGTCACCGATCCGCCGCCGACATCGAGCATCAGTTTCTCGATGCTGGCGGCGCCGTTGGCGATGCTCAGGGTCGACGGCTGCGCGATCGCCGTCCTGATGCCGCGAATGGTCGCATCGCCGGAGGCGATCTCGACGCTTGTCGTGCCGTCCGCGATCCTCACCCTGCCTTCTGCCGTGGCCGGAATTCCGGCGACGGTGGCGCCGCCGGAAAACCCGGTCCAGTCGCCGTCGCGCTTCAAATCGACATCGATGCCGCTGATCACGGTGCCGCCGGAGGTGACGCTGTCGGCACGGATCTTACCGGAGATCGCCGGTGCGGCGACATAGTTGGCAATCAGCGCATCGATGGTGACCGTCTTTGCCGAAAGATCGCCGCGCGAAATTGAATCTGTGGTCGCCTTGATGGCGACATGAGGCGCATTGCCGGTCTTCGAGAAGACGATCGTGCCACGCACGTCGCCGTCAGCTTTTTCCAGCGCCAGGGCTGCGAGCGGACTGATATCGGGTAGATCCAGCGCAACCGTGCCGAGCGGCAGGAATCGATCGTCGAGAGCAAGGTCGCCCGAAACTTTGTTGTCGCCCAGTGACAGGCTTAGTCCGTTTATGGACCGCTTTCCCTGGCGCGTTACCAGCGACGCCTTGAAATCGAGTGGCTCGTCATTGACGGATCCGGTGAGCGAGATATCGGCCGCCGGGCTGGCGATGTCGCCCTTCCCCGTCGCGGTGAGCTTTAGCCCGGTGATTTCTCGCGCCGCCACCGAAAGCCGGTCGCTGTTGACCGTCAGCGACAGGTCGGGCGCGGTGCTGGCGCCTTGCGCGTTCAGCGCGAAGGTGATGGCGCCCTTGGCATCCCCGGACAGAAGCGAGATGTCGGCGAGCGCGCCCTTGACGTCGGCGCTGACCTTGTTGTCGGCGAGGCTGGCCTGCCCGTCGGCGCTGAATGCACCTGATACCAGCCTGATGGCGTTGGCGATAACATTGCCGTTGGCGTCGCGCTTCAGTGCCGCGCTGAGCTGCGTCCGCTCGGCGAGCACGCCGCGCACTGCCGCCGGCAGTGCCGCGGAAGCCGCAACCGCCCTGAGGTTGAGATCGATGGCGCCATCGGCCAGGGAGACCCTTCCATTAAAGCCGCTGTCCAGTACCTCGCTCGTTACCGAGCCGCTGTCGATGACGATGGTATCGGTAGCGAGATCGCCGGCGACCTTGGCAGTAATCTTTCCGGCGAGCAGCGGCGCGATGGTCGGATTGTCCAGGCCGATTTTGTCCGCCGTCACCGTGCCGGAGATCGGCCCTGTTCGGCCCTTCAGATCGAAGGCGTCGGAATGGAGCGCAAGCGCGATGCCTTCGGCCTTGGCGAGGTTGGTGGCGACCGACGGCAGTGTCGCGGAGATATTCAGCGTCGATTGCGTGCCCTGCCCCGCGACCTCCACCGACAGCGCCTGCAACTCGAGCTTGATCGGGCTCTCGGTGCTACCAAGCGCCAGCGGCAGGCTCGGGCCGGTCGAGGCCAGGTCGAGCGAAAAATCGCTGGCGCCGTTCGGATTGATGGTGCCGGCAGCCTTGCCGGAAATTTTGTCCCCGGCAAGCGTCGCGTTGTCGATGGCGACGCCACCGGCGGAGGAGAAGCTGCCTGCGGCATCGAGGTTGAGCAGCCCGAGCCCCGCCTGGCGGGTCTGGCTGGTCTCGGCGCCGCTGAGCTGCGCATCGAAACGAATGTCAGGGGCTGCTGACGGTCCCGTCACTTGCGCCGTTCCACCGAGCGTGCCCGCGGCGTCGAGGCCGGGTGAAAAATCATTGGCCAGGGCGGCCGGCAGCCCGGAAAACTCTGCCGCAAGATCGAGCGTCTGGCCGGCGGTGCCGGACATTGTCACCGATCCGCCACCGACATCGAGCATCAGTTTCTCGATGCTGGCGTTGCCATTGGCGATGCTCAGGGTCGACGGCTGCGCGATCGCCGCCTTGATGCCGCGAATGGTCGCTTCGCCGGAAGCGATCTCGACGCTTGTCGTGCCGTCGGCGATCTTCACCCTGCCTTCGGCCCTGGCCGGAATGCCGGCGACGGTGGCGCCGCCGGAAAACCCGGTCCAGTCGCCGTCGCGCCTCAAATCGACACCGATGCCGCTGATCACGGTGGCGCCTGATGTGACCGTATCGGCCTTGATCGTGCCGGAGATCGCCGGCGCCTTGAGAAAGTTGGCGACCAGCGCGTTGACGGCGATGGTCTTCGCCGCCAGATCGCCGCGGGAAATAGACCCGCTCGTCATATCGATGACTACCGTCGGCGCGCCACCATCATTCGAGAGGCGGATGCTGCCCTGCACGTCGCCGGCCGCCGTCTGCCCGGCAAGCGCGGCCAGCGGGCCGATATCGGGCGCTTCGAGGGTCAGCGTGCCGAGCGGCAGCAAGCTGTCGTCGAGCACGAGATCGCCCGAGACCTTGTTGTCGGCCAGCGACAGGCTAAGCCCGTTGAGGGAACGCGTTCCGTCACGCGTCACCAAAGATGCCCTGAGATCGAGCGGCTGGTCGTCGACGGACCCTGTCAGTGCGACATCGGCAGCGGGATTGACGATGTCGGCCTTGCCCGTCGCTGTCAGCTTGATCGTCTTGACCGTCCGGCCCGACGCGGTCAGGCTGTCGCTGTCGGCCGAGACCGAGAAATCCGGCGCCGAGCGCGCGCCGCTCGCCGTCAGCGCGAAATCGACGGCCCCGCCGACCGGTACGCCAACCATCGGCGACAGCACCGAGACATCGCCGAGCGTGCCCCTGATGTCGGCCTGGATGTCGGTGCCCGTCGCGCTGGCGGTGCCGCTGGCGCTGAGCGAGCCCGAATTGAGTTGCAGCGCATTGGCGGCAAACAAGCCTTGCGGGTCGCGGGTCGCGGTCGCCGAGAATGTCACGCGCTCGCCGAGAATCGGGCGGATCTGCGGCGGCAGCGCAGTCGAGACGGCATCGGCATTCATCTTGAGCGTCATCGCCAGATCGGCCAGCGTCACCCTGGATGTCACCGAGGCATTGAGCGCATCGCTGCGCAGCGTGCCTTGATCGACGACAATCTCGTCCTTGCTGACCGACCCGGCGAGGTCCGCGGTGACCCTGCCGGTCACCAGCGGCGCCAGCGTCGCCACGTCGGTGTTCAGGCCGCCGGCGATAAGCTTGATGGTGACCGGTCCGCTGCGGTCCTGGATGTCGAAGCCGTCGGAATGGATTTCGGCCACCAGATCGTCCACCCGCGTGCCGCCCGCCACCACCGAGACCAGGGACGCGCCGATGTCGATTATCGGCGCCTTGCCGCCGCCGAACGCGCGGGCCGTGGCGCCGGTGATCGCGACCGTCACCGGCTGCGCCGCGGCGCCGAGGCTGAGCACGATTGGTGGACCCTTGGCGGCGAGTTCCACCGAAAGGTCGCTGGCGCCGTTGGGGTCGATGCTGCCCGCGGCGGTGCCATGCACGGCATCGCTGTCGATGCTGGCGCGCTCGACCTCGACGCCGCCCGTCACGATCGCGGTTCCGGCGAGGTCGAAGCTGGTCTTGCCGGCAAACAAGGATTTCAGATTGTCGGGCAAGAAGCGCTGGAAGTCGCCGTCGCCCTTGGCCTCGACATAGTTGCCCTTGTCGGTGAGCTGGTGGCGACCTGTGAGCTGGGTGACGATCTGGCCGTCGACGACGAAGGTACCGATGCCGCTCCAATTGGCGACCGGCCCGGTGCCGGTGACGACGATGTTGACCGGCGGCGCATCCGGCAATTTGAGCAGATTGGCGATGATGCCGCCGGCGGGCTCCGACGCCTTCAGATCGAGGTCCAGCTTGTTGTCGGCGGGCGCGAAATGGATGTTGGCGTCGAGCTTGCCTTGCTTGCCGTCGCGGCGGGTGATGTTGAGGCTGGTTGCGAGCGCCAATGGCGCCGCGTCGGCCTTGAACGATCCCCTGGCGGCGAGCTCGGCGATACCGCTGCCGGCCAGCGCCTGCCCGAGCGCGATTTCCGGCAGGTCGATCTGCTTGACGTCGAGTGACACCGGCAGCGTGCCACCTTGGCTCGGCTGCGTGCCGGCCACCGGCAGCCGCGCCAGTTCGATGCGATCGGCGGCGACGCGGCCGGCGCTGAAGTTCTTCGACAGAAGCGCCAGCGGCGACCAGTCGACCGCCACCTTGCGCGCCACCAGCCAGGCGCCCTGGCGATCCTCCAGCACCACATGGTCGACCGTCAGCGCGCCGGACCAGATGCCGTCGATGCCGCTGACCGTGACCTTCTGGTCATCGCTCGACGCCACGGTCGAGATGATGCCGGCGAGATTGGCGCGGCCGCGCTCGGTCTTGGTCAGCACGACGAGCGCACCGACCACCGCCGCCACCAGGACGAGCAGCGTGTAAAGGGCAATGCGAAGGATGCGCTTGAACATTGTCATCAAAACGCCTGGCCGATGCCGGCATAGATGCCGAAATCCGGGTCGTCGGGATCCGGGTTGAGCGGCACCGCCGCGTCGATGCGCAGCGGTCCGAACGGCGTAATATAGCGCAAGCCGACGCCGGCGCCGACCTTCATGTTGGAAAAATCCGGGAATTGATCGGTCGAGACGGTGCCGGCATCGACGAACGGCACGACGCCGATCGTGTCGGTGATGGCGATGCGCATCTCGATCGAGGTCTCGAAGATGGACAGCCCGCCGATCGGCTCTCCGTCGGCGTCCTTCGGACCGATGCCCTGATAGGCATAACCGCGCACCGAGCCGCCGCCGCCGGAATAGAAACGGCGGTCGGCCGGAACATCCTGAAGGCCGGCGCCGATGATCGAACCGATGGCGACGCGTTCGGCCAGGACGAACTTCGAGGCCGCGTCGAGCGCCTGATAGGCCGATCCTTCGCCCCTCAGCTTGACGAAGGCGGCACCGTTCAAAATGTCGTAGCTCGGCTCGGCATAGGCCAGCGCCCTGAATCCGGTCGTCGGGTTGAGCCGGTTGTCGCGGTTGTCGTAGACATAGCGCAGCGGAATGCTGGCGATCAGAAAAGTGTGCTTGCCGAAGGAATCGGTGATCTTCGAATAGTCGAGCGCGACCTCCGCCGAAACCGTCTGCTGCCTGTCGAGGTCATAAGACAGGCCCGTGCTGCCCTTGACCGAGAAACGGTCGTAGGCGTCGGGATGCTCCAGCACGGTGTTGACGTTGGCGAAGAATTTGGACGCCGGCCCGACCACGCCCGGCTTTTCGAACATGATGCCGGCATTGTAGTTGAGCTCGGTCAGTTCGTTGCTGCCGATGCCGCTGATTTCGCCCTCGATGCGCAGTTTTTCGGCACGGCCGAACAGATTGCGGTGACCCCAATAGCCTTCGAGGCCGAGCCCCTCGGTGTTGGAGAAGGTGCCGCCAAGACCGAAATAGCGCGGCTTGCGCTCGCTCACTTCAACGCCGATCGGGATGTTGCCGTCGGCGTCGAGACCGTCGGCCTCTTTCAGCGTGACGCTGTTGAAGACTTCCAGCCCGAGCAGCCGGTCGCGCGCCTCGTCGACCTCTTCCGGCGAATATTGGCGGCCGCGCTTCAGGCCGGTCATGTATTCGGTGAAAGCGCGGTCGACCTTCTCGGTGCCTTCGACCGTGGTGTCGCCATAGCCGGCAACCGGCCCGGCGGCCACGGTCAGCGCCACGTCGAGCGTCGAGGTGGCGTGATCGGCAACGATCTCGCGGGCGGTCACCTTGGCCAGCGGCCTGCCGCCCTCCTTGAGCGCCCGCACGATCGACGCCTCGGCCTTGAGCACGGCACCGGAACCGGCATCGCCGCCGGCGATCAGGCCGAAATCGGCGCCCGACAGCCCCGCCGCATCGCCCTCCAGGCTGATGTCGCCAAGCGTGAACTTCGGCCCGGCCGCAATGTTGATCACCACCGGAATCGGCTGCGGACCCGAGAATTCGGCGTCGGGCGGCAAATCGTCGAGCGGCTTGCCTTCGATGGTAATGGTGACGACGCCCTCGTAGCGGGCGTCCGCATAAAGGGCGGCGACAAGCTGATCGCGGTCGGCACGCGCCTTGGCCAGCAGGCCGAGCGAACCGGAGACCGGACGTTCTTCGTCGTCCTTCAGCGCCGAGGCGTTTTCGAGTTTTTCGGCGAGATCCTCGTCGGCGTCGGGCGCCTCTATGGTCACCGCATAGCGCAGCGGATCGACGATGTCGGCATCTTCATCCTCCGACGATCCCCACAGCTTGATGCCGAAGATCTCGAAAGCGGCCGCATTTCCGCTCGCGCCAACCAGTGCAGTCGAGCATAGCAAGGCGGAAAGCAAGGCGAGCGAAAACACGCGCCGTGGCGCGGTTCCTCCCGACATCTGCCTTTCATACGCCGACATTACAACTCTACACTAGCGGCCAAAGCTAAAATTGGAATGAAGTTCTGAATTGCTCGTAAACGGGCCACAATCCAATTGCCACAATCCAACTGTCTTAAATGGACAGGGCTTGGAATTCACACCTTCTGCGTCGCCGCAAGAAAGCGTGATCCCTGTCCTGTGGAGGTACTACCGGTCATCGGCCGGAAAGGAAACCGTTGGCAGGCGGGAACCTGCCGCGTCCTTGTGTTGACAAGCTGGACCGAAGCTTGAACATGTCTGGACGTACGTGGACGTAACGTAAGCAGTGTCCGGAGGGGTGTCATGGCAATGCGCGCGGCTCGTGGTCTGTCGATTCTTTTCCTTCTCTTTTTCGCCTGGGGCAGTGTCGCGCAAGCGGCCGAAGCGCGCCGGGTGGTGACATCGGACAATTCCGATTACTTCGGCTTCGATCTCAGATCCGACCAGAACGTCAGCCTCGATCAGTGCACGACGACATGTCTTGGCGATCCCGCCTGCCGCGCCTTCACCTACAACCCCAAGGCCAAATGGTGTTTTCTCAAATCCGATTATAACACGCTGAAGCCCTTCAAGGGCGCGGTCGCCGGCAAGGTCGTCAACGTCGAAGGCGACCCCGACATCGGCGCGCCGCCGGCGCTCGCCTTCTTCCCCGCCTGGATGGCCGACCAGGCCCAGCAATACCGCAACAGGCTCACCGGCCCGGCCTACACCAAGCCCACCGAAGGGCTGACGGCGCTGCGGGAGGCGGCAAGGCAAGCGTCGCAGACCGGCGACCACCGCCTGGCCGTTCAAAAATACGAGGCTTTGGTTTCGGTATTGCCAGACGATGGCCAACTCTGGCTTGAACTGGCGCGGGAAACACTTGCCGTGCAGCCGACCGCCAACAGCGCCGAGGCGTCGACCCTGCCGGCGAACGCCACCTCCGCCGGCTTCAACGCCTACAAATTGCTGCGCACCACAAAAACCCGTGCCGAAGCGCTGGCACTGCTTGGCGACGGGCTCGATCGCCGCGACCTCGCTCGGCCGGCGCTGCAGGCCTACGAAGCGAGCCTCGCGCTGGTCAGTTCGCCCTGGGTCACGGCCGCCTATCAGGACCTCAAGGCGCGCAAGGGCTTCCGCGTCGTCGATCATACGGTCGACGCCGACACCAGCGCGCCACGCATCTGCGCGCAGTTTTCCGAAGACCTGGTTAAGACCGGCGTCGACTACGCGCAATTCGTCACCGTCGACAACGCCGCCCCCAAGGGTGTCGAGGCCAAGGACAAGCAGATCTGCGTCGAGGGGCTCGAGCACGGCCAGCATTACGACGTGACCTTCCGTCCCGGCCTGCCGGCCGCCATCGGCGAGGTGATCTCCAACCCGGTGGTGCTGTCGATCTATGTGCAGGACCGCGCCCCGTCCGCCCGTTTCACCGGCGACAGCTTCGTGCTGCCGGCCGGCGCTCGCCGCGGCATCCCGGTCGTCACCGTCAACATGAGCGCCGCCGAAATGAAGCTTTTTCGCATCGGCGATCGCTCGCTGACCCAGCTTCTGTCCGGCTACCAGTTCCTGCGCCAGCTTGACGGCTACGACATCTCCAACATTTCCGACCAGATGGGCGAGCCGGTTTGGCAGGGCCAGCTCGCCATCGCCAACGACCTGAACAAGGAGGTAACAACCTCCTTCCCGGTCGACGAAGCGCTGCCGCAGCGCAAGCCCGGCGTCTATGTGCTGACCGCGCAACCGGTCGACGAGAACGACGACGACTATGATTCGCGCGCCACGCAATGGTTCGTCGTCTCCGATATCGGCCTGTCGACCTATACCGGGCAGGACGGGCTGAACGTCTTTGCCCGTTCGCTCGCAACCGCCAAGCCGATATCAGGTGCTGAACTGACGCTGCTGGCCAGGAACAACGAGATCCTCGGCACCGCGACCACGGACGCGCAAGGCCGCGCCGTCTTCAACCCCGGACTGACGCGCGGCGACGGCGGCATGGTGCCGGCCGTGCTGACAGCCAAGCAGGGTGACAGCGACTTCGTCTTCCTCGACATGGGCCGCGCCGGCTTCGATCTTTCCGATCGCGGCGTCACCGGGCGTCCGGCGCCGGGCGCGCTCGACGTCTATGCCTGGACCGAACGCGGCATCTACCGCGCCGGCGAGGACGTCCATGTCGCAGCACTTGCCCGCGACAGCGCCGCCAAGGCGGTCGAGAACCTGCCGCTGACCTTCATCTTCACCCGTCCCGACGGCGTCGAGAACCGCCGCATCGTCAGCGACGGCGCATCGGCCGGCGGCCATGCCGTCGACCTGCCGCTCGAAGCCAACGCCATGCGCGGCACCTGGACGGTGGCGATCCACACCGACCCCAAGCAGGCGGCGGTCGCCAGCCAGATGTTTTTGGTCGAGGATTTCGTGCCGGATCGCATCGAGTTCGACCTGTCCTCCGACAGCCGCGAGATCGCGCAGGGCGAAACCGCCAACGTTACCGTCGACGGCCGCTTCCTTTATGGCGCGCCGGCCGCCGGGCTGGCGCTCGAAGGCGAACTGACGCTGTCGACCACCCGCGCCTGGGACCGCTTCAAGGGCTATTCCTTCGGCCTCGCCGACGAGCAGTCGGCGGAACCGTCAGTCACCCCGTTCACCGGCCTGCCGGTGGTCGGCGACGACGGCAAGGCGACCTTCCCGGTTTCCGTCGACCAGTTGCCCTCGACCACCAGGCTGGTCGATGCCAAGGTTACGGTCAGGATGCGCGAGACCGGCGGCCGCGCCGTCGAACGCTCGCTCAACATCGCCATCCGGCCGCAGGGCCAGATGATCGGCATCCGCCCGGATTTCGACGGCGACGAGGTGCCGCAAGGCGGCACGGCGAAGTTCGGCCTGATTGCCGTCGACCCCGACGGCAAGCGTGAGGCGCTGCAGGGCGCGCAATGGTCGCTGGTCAAGGTCGAACGCAATTACCAATGGTACCGCTCCAGCAATTCCTGGAATTATGAGCCGGTCACCTTCACCAAGTCGGTGGCCAGCGGCCAGGTCGACCTGACCGCCGACGGCGAGGCCACCGTCTCGCTGCCGGTCGACTGGGGCCGCTACCGGCTCGAGATCGAGACATCAGACCCGCGAGGCCCGGCGACCAGCTACGAATTCGACGCCGGCTGGTATGTCAGCTCCACCACCACCGAAACGCCCGACGGCCTCGAAATCGCCCTCGACAAGGACAACTATGCGGCGGGCGAAGTGGCCAAGCTCAAAGTGTCGCCGCATTTTGCCGGCGAGCTGCTCGTCATCATCGGCGCCGACAAGCTCCTGAAGACCGTCACCGCCAGCGTGCCGGCCGGCGGCAGCACCATCGACATCCCGGTCGGCGACGACTGGGGCGCGGGCGCCTATGTCACGGCAACGCTGTTCAGGCCGGGCGAGGCGCAGGAAACCCGCATGCCGGCGCGCGCGATCGGCGTCAAATGGCTGAAGGTCGATCCGGGCTCGAAAAAACTCGCGGTCAGCCTGACGCCGCCGGACAAGACCATGCCGCGCCAGCAGCTGTCGATCCCGGTTTCGGTGGCCGGCGTGCAGCCGGGCGCCAACGCCTATGTCATGGTCGCGGCCGTCGATGTCGGCATCCTCAACCTGACCAACTACAAGGTGCCGGATCCGGAGACCTGGTTCTTCGGCCAGCGCATGCTCGGCCTTGAAGTACGCGACCTCTACGGCCGCCTGATCGACGGCTCGCTGGGCACGACCGGCAAGCTGCGCAGTGGCGGCGACGGCGCCAACATCCAGTCGCAAGGCAGCCCGCCGACCGAAAAGCTGGTCGCCTTCTTCTCCGGTCCGGTCCAGCTCGACGCCGACGGCAAGGCGCGGATCGACTTCGACATCCCGCAGTTCAACGGCACCGTGCGCGTCATGGCCGTCGCCTGGACCGAGGACGGGGTCGGCCATGCCCAGTCCGACGTGATCGTGCGCGATCCGGTGGTGATCACCGCCGGCCTGCCGCGCTTCCTAGCGCCCGGCGATTCGGCCGTCATGCGGCTCGACGTCACCGACGCCGACGGTCCGGAGGGCGACTATGCGCTGTCGATCGACACGTCAGGCGATCTTTCGACCGGCGATGCCGCGCTGCCCGAAAAGCTGACGCTGGCCAAGGGCAAGCGGCAGACGCTGACCGTGCCGCTGATCGCCGAGGCGCCGGGCAACGCCTCGATCACCATCAAGCTCGCCCATGCCGACGGCACCGCTGTCGAGCAGACGCTCTATGTCCCGGTGCGCCCGGCGCAATTGCCGGTGACCACCCGCATGGTGGTCGACCTCAAGGACAAAGGCGGCTCGCTGCGCGTCGACAAGGAGCTCTTGGCGGCAAGCCTGCTCGACGGCGCTTCGGTCAGCGTCGGCGTTTCACAGGCGGCGGCCTTCGACGTGCCATCGCTGCTGATGACGCTCGACCGCTACCCCTATGGCTGCGCCGAGCAGACCACCAGCCGCGCCATGCCGCTGCTGTATGTCAACGAGATGGCGTCGGGCGCCGGCATGGCCAGCGACGCCGATCTGCACGGCCGCATCCAGGATGCCATCTACAAGGTGCTGAGCTACCAGGCCTCGGCCGGCAGCTTCGGCCTGTGGGGCCCGGGCTCCGGCGATTTGTGGCTCGACGCCTATGTCACCGACTTCCTGACCCGGGCGCGCGAGCAGAAATACGACGTGCCGGCGCTGGCGATGAACCAGGCGCTGAGCAATCTGCAAAACGCGATCGGCTATGACCAGGACGTCAAGGATCGCGGCAGCGAGATCGCCTATGCGCTCTATGTGCTGGCCCGCAACAAGAAGGCCTCGATCGGCGATCTGCGCTACTACGCCGACACCCAGCTCGAAGCCTTTACCAGCCCGATGGCCGTCGCCCAATTGGCGGCGGGCCTGGCGCTCTATGGCGACACGCAGCGCGCGGAAGCCACCTTCCAGGCCGCCCTGCAACTGGCCAATTCGAGCTCGGCATACGACTACTACAGGTCCGATTACGGCTCGCCACTGCGTGACGGCGCGGCGATGCTGGCGCTTGCCGCCGAATCCAAGCCGGTGCCGGCGATCGTGCCGGCGCTGATCAAGCGGGTGACGCAGGAACGCGCCGCCGTCAGATGGACCAGCACGCAGGACGAGTCCTGGATGCTGCTGGCGGCGCGTGCCCTGAAGGCCGGCAATGATGCGATCGCGCTGACCATCAATGGCGCGCCGCATGCCGGCGCCTATTCGGACCAGATCGCCGGCAGCGACATTGCCGACAGTCCGCTGACCGTCGCCAACACCGGCAGCAACCCGCTGCAGGCGGTCGTCACCACGGTGGCCTCGCCGATCCAGCCGTTGCCGGCCGGCGGCGACGGCTTCACCATCGGCCGCACCTACTACAAGCTCGACGGCACCGAAGCCAATGTCACGCAGGCGACCCAGAACGAACGCTATGTCGTCGTGCTCAATATCTATGAGCAGAACAAATGGCCGTCGCGGCTGGTGATCACCGATCTGCTGCCGGCCGGCTTCGAGATCGACAATCCGGGCCTGGTTTCCAGCGCCCAATTGTCGAATTTCTCCTGGCTGGCCCAGACCGACGCCGCCCATCTCGAATTCCGCGACGACCGTTTCGTCGCCGCTTTCAATCCGAACGACGGCGAAGGCGACCGCAACATCACGCTCGCCTATGTCGTGCGTGCGGTGACGCCGGGCACCTATGCCCATCCGGCGGCAACCGTCGAGGACATGTACCGGCCGCAATATTCGGCCCGCACCGCGACTGGCATGATGGAGGTCAAGGCGCCGTAAGGCAAAGATGGCGAACCATGGCGATGGCGATGCCCCTCATTGCCCTGCCGGGCATTTCTCCCCGTATAGTGACGGGGAGAAAGAGGCCTGCGCCGAAATTTTCGCCAAACTCGAACGCTGCAGAAAAGCCGCTGTGGGCCGTGACAGCCCCCTTCTCCCCGTCGCTAGACGGGGAGAAGGTGCCGGCAGGCGGATGAGGGGCAACGCGGTGCTCTCCAAGAAATTCCTGCGCCGTTCAGCCATCGCCGCCGCCTCCCTCTCCGGCTTCGTCGCGCTCGCCGCCGCCACCCTCTGGCAGCTCGACCGCGCCTTTCCGCCGCCGCTGCCGGCGGCGCTGACGGTATCGACCGAAGTCCAGGACCGCGACGGCCAGCTGTTGCGGGCCTTTGCCACGCCGGACGGCTATTGGCGGCTCGCCACCCGCCTCGATCAGGTCGACAGACAGTTCGTCGACATTCTGGTGACTTACGAGGACAAGCGCTTCTGGGACCATCGAGGCGTCGACGTGCTGGCGCTGGCCCGCGCCGCCGGCCAGTTCGTGACCAATGGCCGTATCGTCTCCGGCGGCTCGACGCTGTCGATGCAGCTCGCCCGGCTGACCGAACCGCGCGACAGCCGCAGCCTCGGCTCCAAGCTCAAGCAGCTGCTGCGCGCCCTGCAGATCGAGCGGCGGCTCAGCAAGCGCGAGATCCTCGAACGCTATCTGACGCTGGCGCCCTATGGCGGCAATCTCGAAGGCGTGCGCGCCGCCTCGCTGGCCTATTTCGGCAAGGAGCCGAAGCGGCTGGACGTCTCGGAGGCGGCGCTGCTCGTCGCGCTGCCGCAACTGCCGGAAAAGCGCCGGCCCGACCGCAACCTGGCAATCGCCCAAGCCGCCCGCGACCGGGTGCTGACGCGCATGGTCGCATCGGGCCTGCTCGGCGAGCGCGAGGCCGCACGTGCCGCGCTCGACGATGTTCCCGCCAGCCGCCGCCCGCTGCCGGCACTCGCCGCCCATGCCGCTTATGCAGTGCTGCCCCGGGCCGTCCCCGGCCACAAGCTGCGGCTGACGATCCGCAAGAGTGTCCAGGAAGGGCTGGAACAGGTGGCCAGGGATGCCGCCGCCAGGCTCGGCCCTCGCCTGTCCGTCGCCATGGTGCTAGCCGACGCCCGTACCGGCGACATCCTCGGCGAAGTCGGCTCCGCCGACTATTTCGACGCCAGCCGCTCCGGCTGGATCGACATGACCAGGATCGTCCGCTCGCCCGGTTCGACGCTAAAACCGTTCATCTACGGGCTCGCCTTCGAGCAGGGATTGGTGGCGCAGGAAACGCTGATCGACGACAGGCCGACGGATTTCTCCGGCTATCGGCCGAAGAATTTCGACATGGGCTATCAGGGCGACGTCAGCATCAGGCAGGCGCTGCAGCTGTCGCTCAACGTGCCGGCGATCAGTGTTCTCGACGCGGTCGGGCCGGCGCGGCTGCTCGCGCGCTTTCGGAAGGCCGGCGTCACGCCGATCCTGCCCGTCAACAAGGCGCCGGGTCTCGCCATCGGCCTTGGCGGCGTCGGCGTGACGCTGCGCGACCTCGTCCAGCTCTATGCCGGGCTCGCCAATGGCGGCAAGGCACACACGCTGCATGTCGGCACCGAGCCGGCGAATGCCGAGCGCTCGACCGCTACCATCCTCAACGATCAGGCGAACTGGCAGATCACCGACATATTGTCGGGCGTCAAGCCGCCCGAGGGCGCCGCCCGGCGCGGCATTGCCTACAAGACCGGCACCTCCTACGGCTACCGCGATGCCTGGTCGGTCGGCTTCGACGGGCGCTATGTGCTGGGCGTCTGGGTCGGCCGCCCCGACGCCGGCGCGGTGCCCGGCCTGTCCGGCTATGTCTCGGCCGCACCGATCCTGTTCGAGGGCTTTGTCCGCTCCGGCCTGGCTGCCGTGCCGCTGCCAGGCCAGATGGCCGGCGTCACCAGACCCAGGCGCGACGATCTGCCGGTGACATTGGCGCGCTTCGGTTCTGGCGCCGACGGCCTAGTCCAGGCGACGCCGACCGAGCCCGCGCCGACGATCATCTTTCCGCCCGACGGCGCCCACGTCGATCTCGCCGCCACCACCGCCGACGCCATGCCACTGGTGCTGAAGCTGCAAGGCGGCCGCGCCCCGTTCCGCTGGCTGGCCAATGGCAAGCCGCTGGTCGGCATCGACCGGCGGCGCACCGCGACCTGGCAGCCGGACGGCGCCGGCTATTCGACCCTGACCGTGATCGACGCGGCCGGGCGTGCGGCCAGCGTGAAAGTGTTCGTTGAATAGAATGCGCCAAGCGATTCAGGGAATTGGCTTTCCATTAGGTCGGCGAGTAAGCAGGACACGCTCGACTCCTCAGGCCATTGCCGAGGCGCGACCTGTCTCTAGATAGATTGCTTCATGTGCCCGGATTCGGCACTGCAGCGTTGCGCGGAAAGAATTTCTTCGTGATGCCGAAAGCCGGCGAAAAATTGCTTCATTAGGCCGAAAAAAGCAACATTGATTGCATCTAATTTCTACCAATTCAATAGATTGAGGTGATCTCAACGGAGGCGGAAATGACCAATCCTCATTTCAGGAAACTGCTCGGCGCACTGGTCGCCACATCTGTCCAGTTCGGCACGCTCAGTTTCGCGTTCGCCGATACCACCATCCTCAACGTGTCGTATGACCCGACGCGTGAGCTTTACAAGCAATTCGACGAGGCCTTCGCCGCCCACTGGCAGGCCGAGACCGGCGAGACGGTAACCGTCCAGCAATCGCATGGCGGCTCGGGCGCACAGGCCCGCGCCGTGATCGACGGCCTCGACGCCGACGTGGTGACGCTGGCGCTCGAAGGCGACATCAACGCCATCGTCGAGAAATCGAAGAAAATCAATCCCGACTGGCGGACCAAGTTCGAGAACAATTCGGCGCCCTACACCTCGACCATCATCTTCCTCGTCCGCAAGGGCAATCCGAAAGGTATCAAGGACTGGGGCGATCTGGTCAAGGACGACGTCCAGGTGATCACGCCCAACCCCAAGACTTCGGGCGGCGCACGCTGGAACTATCTCGCCGCCTGGGCCTATGCCAACGCCAAGGATGGCGGTGACGAGGCCAAGACCAAGGAATTCGTCGGCAATCTCTACGCGCATGTTCCGGTGCTCGACACCGGCGCGCGCGGCGCAACTGTAACTTTTGCGCAAAAAGGCCTCGGCGACGTGCTGCTGGCCTGGGAAAACGAGGCCTATCTGGCGCTCGACGAATTCGGCGCCGACAATTTCGATATCGTCTACCCGCCGACCTCGATCCTGGCCGAGCCGCCGGTCGCCGTGGTCGACGCCAATGTCGATGCCAAGGGCACGCGAAAAGTCGCCGAAGCCTATCTGAGCTACCTCTACTCCAAGGAAGGCCAGACGCTGATCGCCAAGCACCACTATCGCCCGTCGAAGCCGGATTTGGTGCCGGCCGAGGACCTCGCCAAACTGCCTGAGATCAAGCTGATCACCATCGACGATCCGCTTTTTGGCGGTTGGAAGAAAGCACAGCCTTACCATTTCGGCGACGGTGGTATATTCGACCAGATCTACAAGCCGGCCCAGTAGACCCGTTAAGCTAGATTCTAGATCAGGACGACATGACCACAGCACCCGCCAAGGCGGGGTGGCGGTTCAGACAGCCGAGCGTCATTCCGGGTTTCGGATTGACGCTCGGCTTCTCGCTTGCCTACCTCACGCTCATCATCCTCATTCCCCTGTCAGGGCTGATCTGGCGATCGGCCGCGCTTGGCTGGGCCGATTTCTGGGCGATCGCCACCGACCGCCGCACCATCAACGCGCTTGAAATCAGCTTTGGCACCGCCTTCATTGCCGCCATGGTCAATGTCGTCTTCGGCACGATCGTCGCCTGGGTGCTGGTGCGCTACAACTTTCCGGGCCGCCGCATCGTCGATGCCATGGTCGACCTGCCCTTCGCCTTGCCGACGGCGGTCGCCGGCATCGCGCTGACCACGCTCTACGCGCCGAATGGCTGGCTCGGCAGCCTGCTGGCGCCGCTCGGCGTCAAGATCGCCTATACGCCGCTCGGCATCGTCATCGCGCTGATCTTCATCGGCCTGCCTTTTGTCGTGCGCACCGTCCAGCCGATCATGGAGGAGATCGACAAGGAGGTCGAGGAAGTGGCCGCCACGCTCGGCGCCAATCGCTTCCAGACTATTGCCCGGGTTCTGCTTCCGGGCCTGGCGCCGGCCATCGTCACCGGTTTTGCGCTGGCTTTCGCGCGCGGCGTCGGCGAGTACGGCTCCGTCATCTTCATCGCCGGCAACCTGCCCTACAAATCCGAGATCGCGCCGCTTCTGATCGTCATCCGGCTGGAGGAATACAATTATGCGGCGGCGACCGCGATCGCGGCGATCATGCTCGCTTTGTCGTTCGTGATGCTGCTGGTCATCAATCTGGTGCAGACGTGGAGCCGCAAGCGCTATGGCTGATCCGGAGATCAAATCCTACGCACCGCACCACGAAAGCCAGTCGGCGGCAGTGACCGAAAGCCGCCCGGCGAAAGCCGTGCTGATGATCGTGACCTTTGCCTTCCTCGGCATTTTCCTGCTGTTGCCGCTGATCGTCGTCTTCAATGAAGCCTTCGCAAAGGGCATCGGTGCCTATACCGAGGCGCTGACCAATCCCGACACGCGTTCGGCGATCCACCTGACGCTGCTGGTGGCGGCGATCTCGGTGCCGCTCAACATCGTCTTCGGCGTCTCCGCCGCCTGGGCGATCGCCAAGTTCGAGTTCAAGGGCAAGGCCTTCCTGACCACGCTGATCGACCTGCCGTTTTCGGTATCGCCGGTCATTTCCGGCCTGGTTTATGTGCTGCTGTTCGGCGCGCAAGGCCTGTTCGGCGCCTGGCTGAAGGCGCATGGCATCGTCATCCTGTTTGCCGTGCCGGGCATCGTGCTGGCCACCATCTTCGTCACCTTCCCGTTCGTCGCCCGCGAACTGATCCCCTTGATGCAGGAGCAGGGCAATGGCGACGAGGAGGCGGCGCTGTCGCTCGGCGCCAATGGCTGGCAGGCGTTCTGGTACGTGACGCTGCCCAACGTCAAATGGGGGCTGCTCTACGGCGTCTTGTTGTGCAATGCGCGCGCCATGGGCGAGTTCGGCGCGGTCTCCGTCGTGTCGGGCCACATACGCGGACTGACCAACACCATGCCGCTGCATGTCGAAATCCTCTATAACGAATACAATGCCGCAGCCGCCTTCGCCGTCGCTTCACTGCTTGCGGGCCTGGCGCTGGTCACGCTGGTCTTGAAAACACTTCTCGAGATGCGCTACGGCGCCGAGCTCGCCGCGACGCGCGGACACTAGTGCATGTCGCCCAAAAGTGTGTAGCGGTTTTGGGGATGACGACATGCATGAAACAAAGATTTTGAAAAAAGGGACGGTTGATGGAAGTTCGCGTTGCCAACGTGCGCAAGGAGTTTGAGCGGTTTCCGGCGCTCCATGACGTTTCGCTCGACATCAAGTCCGGCGAACTGATCGCGCTGCTCGGGCCTTCCGGCTCCGGCAAGACGACGCTGCTCAGGCTGATCGCCGGGCTGGAGCGGCCGACGAAAGGCAAGATCTTCTTTGGCGAGGAGGATGCGTCGCAAAAGTCGATCCAGCAGCGCAATGTCGGCTTCGTTTTCCAGCATTATGCGCTGTTTCGCCATATGACGGTCGCCGACAATATCGGCTTCGGCCTAAAAGTTCGGCACGGGCCGTCACGGCCGTCGGCGCAGGAAATCCGCCGCCGTGCCTCAGAGCTTCTCGACCTCGTCCAGCTTTCCGGCTTGGAAAAGCGCTATCCGGCTCAGCTTTCGGGCGGCCAGCGCCAGCGCGTGGCGCTGGCCCGCGCGATGGCGATCGAACCGGCCGTGCTTTTGCTGGACGAGCCGTTCGGCGCGCTCGACGCCCAGGTCCGCCGCGAATTGCGCCGCTGGCTGCGCGACATCCATGACGCCACCGGCCACACCACGGTCTTTGTCACCCATGACCAGGAAGAAGCGCTCGAGCTTGCCGACCGCGTCGTGGTGATGAGCCAGGGCAGCATCGAGCAGGTCGGCACCGCCGACGAAATCTACGACACGCCGAATTCGCCCTTTGTCTACGGCTTCATCGGTGAATCGAGCGTGCTTCCGGTCAAGGTCGAGGACGGCCAGGTCTGGATCGCCGATCGCCCGATCGGGCTGTCGGCGCCGCAGGCGCCGCGGGGCGAAGCAACGCTGTTCTTCCGCCCGCACGATGTCGACCTGGTGGACGAATGCAATGGCTGCATCGCCGGCACGGTCGCCGCCAGCCGCCGCGTCGCCGGCACCAGACGGGTGGAGCTCGAAATCGGCGGCGAGCGCCAGCGGGTCGAGATCGAGCTGCCGGTCGACCATCCGGCGGCGCAGAAGAGCCGGGTAGCGTTCAGGCCGCGGCGCTGGAAGCTTTTTCCGGCTGCTTGATCCCCTTCCGGCGCTACTCAGCCAGTTCTCGACCTTCAGGCCCTTGATCCGGTTGAACTCTCCCATGTTGGCGGTTACCAGGGTGGTGTCCAGCGCGTAGGCGTGGGCAGCAATAAAAAGGTCGTTTTGGCCAATAGTGGCTCTGCCCGCCGGGTCTCGGATCATGTCGCTGACAAGTTGGTGTCCAGCATGAGCCGCATTAAAAAATTCTTTCGGATTTGACAGGCATGTCGTCGGTTCCGGGGAAGTCGTCCTCGGGACCGAGCGGTGGCTCTTGCGCCCATTGCGCGAGCCGCGCCGAGAGGCCAGTGTCGCGATGCAATCGTCTTGCCAACGCATGGGGACCGCTGCCCAGGTGCTTCGCAAGACCCCGGGTGAAAGAAAATCCTAGCAACGGCCTGGAATGGGAACATTTTTCTCGCGAGGGCGTGGTGAAGCCGCTCTGCGTGTCTCGTCGCCCACCATGCCTTGCCGCTATGGTGGGAATAAGCGCACTGCATCGGAGCCCTGTTTTCATGAAGCGATTTTTGCTTGGCGTCGCCACATTGGCCGGCCTGTTCCTCGCATCCTCCCAAGCCTGGTCGGCCGACAAATTGCTGAACGCGTCCTATGATGTCGGCCGCGAACTGTTTGCGCAGATCAACAAGGCCTTCGTCGCAGAGCACCCCGGCGTGACCGTCGACCAGTCGCACGCCGGGACGTCGGCGCAGGCGCGTGCCATCGCCGAAGGCCTCGGCGCCGATGTCGTCACCTTCAACCAGGTCCTCGACATCGACTTCCTGGTCTCGAAGGGGCTTATCTCCGCCGACTGGCAGAAGGACTTCCCCGACAACGCCTCGCCTTTCTATTCGCTGCCGTCCTTTTTGGTGCGCGCCGGCAACCCGAAGAACATCAAGGATTGGAACGATCTCGTGCGCGACGACGTCCAGGTGATCTTCCCCAACCCGAAAACGTCGGGCAATGCGCGCTACACCTATCTCGCGGCCATCGCCTACGCCAAGGAGGCCTTCAAGGGCGACGACGCCAAGGTCAAGGAATTCGTCACCAAGCTGTTCAACAACGTGCCGATCTTCGACTCTGGCGGGCGCGCCGCCACCACCACCTTCGTGCAGCGTGAGATCGGCGACGTGCTGATCACCTTCGAGTCGGAAACGCGCGGCGTCCGCAGGGAGTATGGCGACGACAAGTTCGAGCAGGTGACGCCCTCGGTCAGCCTGCTGGCGGAGTTTCCGGTGGCGATCGTCGACACGGTCGCCGACGAGCATGGCACGCGTGACCTCGCCAAGACCTATCTCGACTTCCTCTACACGCCGCAGGGCCAGGACATCGCCGCCCGCAACGGCCTGCGGGCTCGCGACGCGGCGGTCGCCACCAAATACAAGGCCGAGTTTCCCGACGTCCGGCTGCTGACGGTCGAAGATGTCTTCGGCGGCTGGGCCAAGATCCAGGCCGAGCATTTCGCCGCCGGCGGACTGCTCGACCAGACCTATGGCAGCCGCTGAGCCAAGCGATCTTCGAAATCGATAGAAAGCCGGCTTTTGCCGGCTTTCTTCGTTTTTCGCGCTCCGGACAGGTGATTTCCCGCACGTTCCTAGCGCGCCGTCCAAAACGTCACGAAGAATCAACGTGTTTGTGCCTACTGTGCCCGCGGACGGCTTGTTTCGCGAAACTGCATCGCGCGACAAAACGTCATGATTTGCACACAAACAACCGCCAGATGCGGGCGGTTGGGGTTTTCATGAACTGAATCGGGCATGCTTACCAAAAAAGGCAAATACGGCCTCAAGGCCCTCGTACACCTGTCAGGCTTGCCGGTCGGCCAGCTGGCGTTCGTCAACGACATTGCCGTCGCCAACAACATCCCGAAGAAATTCCTGGATGCCATTCTGGGCGAATTGCGCAATGCCGGCTTCGTCCAGAGCCGCAAGGGCAAGGAAGGCGGCTATCGGCTCGCCCGGCCGGCCTCCGAGATCAAGATCGGCCATGTCGTGCGCGTCCTCGACGGGCCGCTGGCGCCGATCCCTTGCGCCAGCCGCACCCAATATCAGCGCTGCGATGATTGCGACGAGGCGACATGCCAGGTCCGGAACATGATGCTGGAGGTGCGCCATGCGATCGCCGAGGTGCTGGACAATCGCAGCCTCGCCGCCATGCGCGACGCCGACAATGACGATTTTCCAGTCGAACTGACGTCACAGATCTGATCTGGCGTCTTGAAGCGGAATCGGCGCCAGCGACCCCTCATGAATCCGACTCGAACAGGCTTGTTACGTCGGCGACGATATCGGTGATCGGGCGCGTCGCATCGAGCGTCAATGCATTCTCGTCGGCTGCCGGCGGTTCGAGCGTGGCGAACTGGCTGTCGACCAGGCTTGCCGGCATGAAATGCCCCTGGCGGGAGCCGACACGCTGCTTTGCGGTCGCGGGGTCGATTTCCAGGTAGAGGAACAAAATGTCCTGGCAAAAACCGCGCAGACGCTCGCGGTAACTGCGCTTGAGCGCCGAGCAGGCGGCGACGACGCTCTGCCCATCGCCGACCGGTCCGGCAATGCGCCGGCCGGTCGCGTCGAGCCAGCCTTCGCGCAATGCGTCGGTCAGCGGCTCGCCGCTTGCCATGCGCGCGACGTTTTCCGGTGGATGCAGCCGGTCGCCCTCGACGAAGACAGCGGCCAATGCCGCCGCCAGCGCTTCGCCGACCGCCGACTTGCCACAGCCGGCGACGCCCATCACCACGACGGCCGGTGCGGGCCGAATGCGATCGCTCTGCATTTGTGCTGTCTTTTCGTCCACGATGCGGGTCAGCGGCTGGCCGGCGCGCGGCCGTAAAGCAGGAGCATGGCGACGATGACGACGCCATAGATGATCTGCCGCCCCGCCTCCGGCATCTGCATGACGGAAAGAATGGATTGCAAAAGCGTGATCAGGATGACGCCCGCGACCGTGCCGAGATAGGAGCCGCGGCCGCCGAGGATCGAGGTGCCGCCAAGCACCACTGCAGCGATCGACGGCAGGAGATAGGCGTCGCCCATCGACTGCGCCGCCTTGGAGGCATAGCCGGCCAGAAGCACGCCGCCGAAGGCTGAGAGCCCGCCGGATACGGCGAAGGCGATCAGCACCACGCGCCGCGTGTCGATGCCGGAGAGGTAGGCGGCGCGCTCGCGGTTGCCGATGCCGTAGACCGTGCGGCCGAAGCCGGTGCGGGTCAGCACGAAAACCATCGCAGCACCGATCAGCGCCCAGATGACGACGGCATTGGGCACGCCCGGAATGGCAAAGCCGGTCGCCAGATAGCGCATCGCCCGGGTCGCCGAATCCTGTGGCGAGAAGCCGCCTGTATAGACCACCATCAGCCCTTGGGCGACGGCATTGGTGGCGAGCGTGATGATCATCGAGGGAATGCGCAGATAAGCGACGCCGATGCCGTTGACGATGCCGATCGCGACGCCGCAGAAAATGCCGAACGGGATCGCCAGCGCCACGCCGAGCGGGCCGTAGGCGGCGGCCGCACAGGCCATCATCGCGCCCGTCGCCACCGACCACGGAACCGACAGGTCGATCTGGCCAAGCAGGATGACCAGCATCATGCCGGTGGCGATGACGCCGAGAAACGACGCCACCTTGAGCTGCTGCAGCAGATATTCCGGCGACAGGAAGCTGCGCGAATAAAGGCTGCCGACAAACAGCAGCAACACGATGCAGGCAAAGGCGGTCAGCACCGCAGGGTCGGCGCGGCGGATGAATTTCGGCATGCGGCCGGCGATGCCGGCGATGGTCGTTTCGCTCACAGGAACCACTCCAGCCGGTTGCGGACCCTGAACAGGGCGAAGGCGCCGAGGCTGACGGCGATCAGCAGGATGACGCCCTGGAACAGCGGCTGCCAGAGCGGATCGAAATCGAAGACGAAGAGCAGGTCGCCGATGGTGCGGAAGGCGAGCGCGCCGAAAATCGCGCCGATGGCGCTGCCCTTGCCGCCGAACAATGAGACGCCGCCGAGCACCACGGCGGCGATCGAGAACAGCGTATAGGCATTGCCGCTGGCATAGGCCGCCTCGCCTGTATAGGTGAAGAAGGTCAGGAACAGCCCGCCAATCGCGGCCAGCAGGCCGGCCAGCGCGTAGGCGGCGAACTTGCCGCGGCGGATCGGCACGCCGGACATGTAGGCTGCCATCTCCGAAGATCCTGCGGCATAGGCCGCGCGCCCAAGCACCGAGCGGCTGAACGGCACCCAGACGACGAGCACGATGGCCAGCAGCGCCACCAGGCTCGCCGGCACCACGCCGAACAGCCGCCCGGTCAGCGCGTCGGCAAGATCCTCATTGACCGAACCGCCCGGGAACGGTCGCAGCAGCAGCGCGATGCCGAAATAGACCGCGCCGGTGGCGATGGTGGTGACGATCGGCTGCAGCCGTCCGTAGATGACGATGGCGCCGTTGATCGCCCCGCACAGCAGCCCGGTGCCGAGCACCGCGACGACACCGAACGCGGTCTCGATGCCGGTGCCGATGACCAGCCATGAGGCCAGGCAGTTGGTCAGCAGAAAGATCATGCCGACGGAAAGGTCGATGCCGGCGGTGATCACCACCAGCGTCTGCGCCATGGCGACGAAGGCAAGCAGCACGCCTTTGTTGGAAGCCGTCTGCACGACATTGGCGGTAAAGCCGGCCGGATGGTTCGAGGTGTAGATCGTGAACATCACGATGAAGATACCGAACGCCAGCAGCGTTCCGCGTTGTTCGGCAAGCCAGTAGCGCCAATCCTTCACGCGTCTGCTCCTCGGGCTGGCGTCTTCGCCATGCCTCTGACGGGCATCTCTTCGCCATGGATGTTGAGCGCGCTGGCGATCAGCGCCCGCTCGGTGATCTCGGCGCCGACCAGCTCGCGCTTGACCGCTCCGTCATAGAGCACCAGCACCCGGTCGCAGCAGCCGATCAGCTCGTCATAGTCGGTCGAGTAAAACAGGATCGCCGCGCCCTGGTCGGCGAGCTTGCGCATCAGCTGATACAGTTCCTGCTTGGTGCCGACGTCGATGCCGCGCGTCGGGTCGTTGAGCAGGATGATGCGCGGCTGCCGCATCAGCCATTTGGCGATGACCACCTTCTGCTGGTTGCCGCCGGACAGCGCGCCAACCGGGATGTCGAGGCCGGCCGTCTTGATCGCCAGCAGGGCGACCATTTCGTCGATCAGCCGCTGTTCGGCGGCACGGTCGATGATGCCGGCCCTGGACAACCGGTCGAGTGCGGCGAAGGAGAGGTTTTCGCGCACCGTCATTGGCAGCATCAGGCCTTCGGTCTTGCGGTCCTCCGGGATCAGCGCCATGCCGATCCGGTCACTGCGGGCCTTGGCAGGGCTGGCGATCGCCACCGGCTTGCCGTCGATCAGTATCTGGCCGCTGAGGCCGCGCAGCACGCCGAAGAAGGCGAGCAGCAATTCGCGCTGGCCCTGGCCGTCGAGGCCGCCGAGGCCGACGACCTCGCCTGCCCCGACCGTGAGCGAGATATTGTCCAGCCGGTCGGTCCACGACAGTTTTCGCGCCTCAAGCACCGGAGCGGTTATAGCCGGGGCGCGCACCGGCTTCGGTGGAAAAATATGGCTGTATTCGCGGCCGATCATCAGCTCGACGACTTCGTTGTCGCTCTTCGAGCCCGCAGCATAGCTGGCGACGTTGCGGCCGTTGCGGTACACCGTGCACTGGTCGGCCAGTTCGGCGATCTCGTTCATCCGATGCGAGATGTAGAGCAGCGCCAACCCTTCCGAGCGCAGCCGCTTCAAGACGCCAAAAATCTTGGCGACGTCGGCCGCGGTCAGCGCCGAGGTCGCCTCGTCGAGGATCAGGATGCGCGGCTTCCTGGCAAGTGCTTTGGCGATCTCGACCATCTGCCGTCTTGAAAGCGGAAGATCCTTGACCAGCGCCAGCGGGTGGATGTCGGCGGCGCCTGCACGCGCCAGGGCTTCCTCCGCGATGCGCCGCTGCGCCTTGCGGTCGATCATGCCGAACCGTTTCGGCGGATCGGAAATGACGATGTTGTCGGCGACGCTGAGTTCGGGGACGAGCGACAATTCCTGGAAGATGCAGACGATGCCGGCCTGGTTGGCCGCGGCCGGCGACGCGAAGCTCACCTCGCTTCCGTCCAGCATCATGCGGCCTTCGTCAGGCGCGACGACGCCGGCCATGACCTTGATCAGCGTCGATTTGCCGGCGCCGTTTTCGCCGAGGATAGCGTGGATGCTGCCTGGCGTGACCGAAAGCTCGGCCTTTTCCAGCGCCCGCACACCGCCATAGCGCTTGGATATGCCCTCCATGCGGAAGAGCGGAACCGCACCGTCCATCGGCCCCTCCCAAGGCGCTTGTTCTTCGGGACCGGCGCCACGGAATACCCGCGGCGCCGAGCGATCAGCCTACTGGTTCTCCTTGCTCTGGCCCATGATTTCCTGCGCGGTGAAATTGATGCCGCAGGTCGGGAAGGAATTGCCGACGAAGAAATTGTCGGACTGGTCGGGGAAATAGTCCTCGCCCTCCTTGAGGTTCGGATCCTCGACGATCGCCAGCGGCAGCTTCACCGCCTGCGGGACGACCTGGCCTTCGAGCGCGGCGATCGCCGTCTTGATGGCGACCGCCACCTGGGCGGGTCCGGTTCCGGCCGACGAGCATTTCAGCCCTTCTGAGGCAAACTTGGCGCAGAATTTGCGAAACCCATTCTCCGTTTCGCCGCCGAACGGCACGAACGGATGCTTGGCGTCGATCATCGCCTGGACGATGCCGGTGTCGCCGCCCTGCCCGGTGACGCCATCGAAGGGACCGTTGGTGGCGATCGCGTCGGCCGTAGCCTTTTGCGCGACGCCATCGTCCCATTTGCCGACGACTTCGGTGACCTCCCACTTCTTGCCCGAAGCGTCGAGGGCCTCATGGATGCCGTTGTGGCGGTCGGTGTCGACCGACGTGCCGGCAACGCCGCGCACCTCGAGGAGCTTGCCGCCATTGGGGATATGCTTGATCAGCCAGTTGGCCCACAACTCGCCAAGGCCTTTCTGGTCGACATTGACGTTGATGGCGTCCTTGGTGTCGAGGATGTTGTCGAAGGCGACCAGCACGACGCCGGCTTGCTTGGCGCGCTTGATGACCGGACCGAACGCCGTCGGATTCTGCGCGTTGACGACGATCGCGTCATAGCCGGAATCGATGAAATTGTTGATCGCCGAAATCTGCGCCGGCACGTCTTCGCCGGTCGAGACGACCTTGAATTCCTTGAGCTTGGCCGCGACCTCCGGCTGCGCCGCATAGGCTTTTGCCGTCTGCACCATCTGGATGCGCCAGGTGTTGGCGATATAGCCATTGGCGAGCGCGATGCGGTACGGGCCTTCCTTCTTGGGAAACTTGAAGAACTGCGTGTCGGCGGCCCATGGCGCGAAGCATTCCGGCTCGGCGGATGGGCCTGCGACGATTTCGGGTTCGGCGAGCGCCGACGAACTCAGCATGACGAATGCAGTGGCGGCGACGACGCCACCTACGAGTGACTTGATCATCGATATTCCTCCCAGTTGCAGTTTCTGATTGTTCTACGCGTCTCGCGTGCCTGGCTCGGCACCTCCTGCCTTGCCGTCGCGCTTTCAGGGTGGCCGAATGCCAACCCGATCTCCTCCCTCGTGGCTCAGTAAACCGGAATAAAAACTATCATATTATCCATAATAAACAAGCATCAGCTGTCGCTTATATATAATAAACAGACTTTCGCTGTTTCGCGAGCTTTCGCCTGGATATAACTGGTAGCGCTACCATGACGTAGAGTAAAGCGGCATTTGGCGATGCCTGCAAGCGCTTTCAGCGGCCAGTGCTTTCAGCGGCCAGTGCTTTCAGCGGCCAGTGCTTTCAGCGGCCAGTGCTTTCAGCGGCCAGTGCTTTCAGCGGGAAGTGCTCTCACGGCGCTTGAGTTCGAAGCCAAGGTCTACGACCGGTTGTTGCGGCCGCTTGCCTGCAATCGCCGCGAGCGCCATGGCGACCGACAGCCGGCCGATCTCGTAGCGAGGCGTCCGGACGCTGGTGACCGAGGGGAAAGCCACTTCCATCATATCGAGATCGTTGAAGCCTGTGATGCCGATCGTCTTCGGCACGGCGATCGAGGTGCGGTGGCACTCGAACAGCGCGCCGAGCGCGATGTCGTCATTGTTGCAGAAAATCCCGTCCAGCGTCGGCATCTTGGCCAGCGCGTCGCGAAACAATTCGCGCCCGAGCGTCACGCTGGACGGCACCGGCGTGGTGGTGACAAGCCGCGCGTTGAACAGGCCGGCCGCCTCCATCGCCGCGCGATAGCCGGCCAGACGCCGCTGCGAGCGCGGGTCCATGCGCGCGCCGATGAAGCCGATGCAGCGATAGCCCATTTCGATCATGTGCTCAGTCGCCGCCCTGCCGCCATCGAAATGCGAGAAGCCGACCATCATGTCGACCGGATCGGGGCCAGTCTCCATGACCTGCACCACCGGGCAGCCGGCCGTCTCGAGCAGTCTTCGCGAAACTGGCGTCTGGTCGATGCCCGCCACGATCAGCGCCGCCGGGCGCTGCGGGCCGAACACCTGCAGCAGCCGTTCCTCCTCGAGGCCGGAATAATGGGTGTTGCCGAACTGGATGCGGTAGGAACTGTCGGACAGGCTGTCATAGATGCCGCGCAGCACTTCGGCAAAGACGCTGTTGGTGAGCGACGGCACCAGCACGCCAAAGACCTCGGCGCGCGCCGAAGCCAATGCTCGCGCATTCGGATCGGGCAGATAGCCGAGCTCATCGACAGCAGCCTGGATCTGGCGGCGCAGATCCTCCGAAACGCGCTCCGGCTCGCGCAAGGCACGGGAGACGGTAATGGCGCCGACGCCGGCCTTGCGCGCGACATCGGCGATCGTCGGACGGCCGCCGCCACGGCGCGAGCGCGGTTTGGTCATAGCCTGGTCCCGAACGCGGCGCCCTCGCCGAAGCGCGACCGCGAAATGCTGTTCAGCGTCTTTGCCACTGTCGCCATGCCAATCCGACTTTGCCGCACCCGACTTGCCACACCCGTCTGGCGTCGCGCAGCCTTACCCCATTGTCAAGCGAACCGGGCAGGACGCTACCCGAACTCGGGTAGCGCCACTGTTTGAATTTCGGCTGTGGGTGGTGAGCGGGCGTCTTGTCGTCCACCGTGCTCAGTCTTCTACGCCGTGCGTCGTCCGCTGCGCCAGTTCGTGGCATAGGGCAACGCGAACAGATAGAGACCGCTGAGCATGAGCAAGCCGAGCGGGATCAGCGGCATGAGATATACCCAATAGGCCGGCTCGACACCTACGCCCAAGGTGATGAAGATGGCAGCGACGACCGCCGTAAAAATGATCGACAGCCAGCGGTGGAATTGCCGGATCCATTTGTTCCAGTTCATTTGGGACCTCCTCAGAAGACGAGCTGCACGCCCGCTTGGCGGCTTTTTTGCTACCTTGTTTCGTTGACAGACGTCTTGTTGGGCATTGCGTTCGCCCGCAGATGCCTATGGCGCCGGCACGCCTATTCTATTCGCGCCAGGACCTGCTCCAGCTTCGCAAAGAACCGCTGCCATCCGTGTTGGGCGCCCTGATAGTACTGCTGCTGATCCGGCCGGAAGCCCAACTGCTCCATGCGCAGATGGGTCCCCGTGCTCGTAGGGGTGAGCGTCCACGTGACGACACTTCTGAGATCCTTGGTATCCCACGTGTAAGACAGCGTCTTGTTGGGCTCGACTGCCTGGACCTGACAGTCGACCGTCCCCCAGTCCGCGCTCAGATTGAAACGGTGCCCCTCGTCTGGCTTGAAATCGTTCTTCATCAGCCACTCCTCGATCAGGTGTGATTGGGTGAGCGCGCGCCAGATCTTTTCCGGCGGAAAAGCGACCTCCCGTTCAACAATGACGGCGCGCGTTTCGGTCTCGGTATTGATCATTGGTCCATCCTTTTGAGCAGATCTTCGAGGTTGTCGAACCGGCTTTGCCAGAACCCAGCCATTTGGTTTGTCCAGTCGATCAGCGGCGCCAGGGCGCCGAACTCCGCGCTGTAGCGCGTGTTGCGGCCTTCGTGGCGGTCGCGCACCAATCCGGCCTGCTTCAGCACCCCAAGATGCTTTGACACGGCCGGTTGTGAGACCCCGGCCCGAGCGGTCAGGGCCGCGACGGTCTGGTCTCCGTCGCGACACAGCCGCTCGAAGATGGCCCGTCGCGTCGGATCGGCAAGCGTTTTGAAGAGGATCTCGTGGGGCTGTGACATGGCGATCGATAACTCTCTGGCTATTGAAAACCAATAACCGCCGAGATATGTGTAAGTCAAGCAGGAACCTGGACCGGGCTCCGCGTCACGGGGGGCTCACCCCATGTCGCTGCCATCGCTCTGGGCCAGCGGGGTCAGTGCTCAGGCCATCGCCGCGGCGCTGCGTCGCGCCTTCCACAACAGCAGCACCATGGCCGCTATGTTCAGCAGGTTCCAGGCGATGCCGTTGAGGAACGCGGCGGCGTAGGAGCCGGTCAGATCGTAGATCCAGCCCGACATCCAGCCGCCGATTGCCATGCCGAAGATCGTTGCCATGATTACGATTCCGACGCGCTGGCCGGCCTCTTTGGCGGGCATGTATTCGCGCACGATGATGGCATAGCAAGGCACGATGCCGCCCTGCGACAGGCCGAAGACCAGCGAGACGACGTAAAGCGACGCGAGCCCGTCGAAGGGGATGTAGAACAACAGCGACAGGGCTTGCAGCACCGAGCCGATTAGCAGGGTTTTCACGCCGCCGATGCGATCGGCAAGGAAGCCGGACGCCAGCCGGCTGACGACGCCCGCCGCCATCATGATCGACAGCATGTCGGCGCCTCGCGCCACGCCGTAGCCGAGATCCATGCAATAGGCGACGATATGGACTTGCGGCATCGACATCGCCACGCAGCAGCCAAGGCCGGCGACGACGAGCAACACCTGCAGCGCTGCCGGTGACAGCGTGATCGGCTGGACCGGCCGGCTGCCGGGTGAACCGGGAGCGGCGGCATGTGGTGCGCCGCGCCTGAGCAGCATGATCAGCGGCAGCATGGTGGCGAGGCAGACGACGCCGATTGCGGCATAGGTGAAGCGCCAGCCCTCGCTCTGTATGACGTAGGGCATTGCCAACGGCCAGATCACCCCGGCGAGATAGCTGCCGGCGGCGGCAGCCGTCACCGCGACGCCGCGGCGGCGGTTGAACCAGTGCGAGATGTCGGCGATCAGCGGCCCGAAAATCGCCGACGTGCCGACGCCGATCAAAAGTCCCTGGACAAGGGTGAACTGCAGGATCGAAGTGGTCAGCGACGCCAGCAGGAACCCGGTACCGAGCGTCACCGAGGCAATGAGCGCCGGTATCCAGTAGCCGATGCGGTCGATGGCGCGGCCGACCAGCACATTGCCGACGGCGAAACCGGCCATGGTCGCGGTATAGGGCATCGAAGCGGCGGCGCGATCGACGCCGAATTCGGCCTGCATGGCGGGCAGCACCACGACCACCGCCCACATGCCGACACCGCCGATCGTCGCCAGCAGCATCGAGATGCCGAGCCGCAGCCAGGCATAGGCGCTGTCTATGCCGGGGCTGCTCGGCCGGCTGGAGGCGGTTGTGGTCAAGGCGTTTCCTGTCCGCGGTTGTGCGCAAGTCGACGTGTTCGACACCACTATCGGCACATTGGCGGCGCCGTGCAGCGCCACATCCGCAATTGCGTGGCTCCAGGGATTTTGAGCTGCAGTGGAACGGTGGCCGCCGTCCCGGAGTTTTTCATCAAACTTGCCAATAGGCCAATAGAAGGGAGAAGGAGCTTGTCATGACCGCGAAAAGGAAATGGTCGGCCGAGGTCACCGAGCACAGCGATGCGCTGGACCTCGAGGAACATATCTTCGAATCCCACGACCCCAAGAAGATCGCAGCCTCGCTGAAGCGATCGGCCGAGCACAGCGACCGGCGCAAGGCCGAGCCGTTCCAGTCCGCCATGTCGATGCTGAATTTCTACATCAACCGCGCCGGCACGAACCTGCCGGCCAAGCAGAAGAAAGTGCTGGAGGACGCCAAGGACGAACTGCGCGCCGCGTTTGGCCGCCCGAGAGAACACTGAGACGCCTGCAGGACAACGAAGGCATAGGGGCCACGGCAGCCAAATACAAAAGAGGCCCGGCTGCAATAGGCCGGGCCTCGGTGTGTCCAAGCTATGGTTCAACCGCAGATCCAGATCTTCTTCCAGAAAATGCCATGGTTGGTGAAAATCTTCTTCTTGGTCCAGCAGCTATAGCCGGGATAATCATAGACGGGATAGTAGTCGTAGAAGCCGAAACGCTTGTGCCAGCGGTGGCCGTGACCGTGGCCATGACGATGGCTGCGATGGCCGACCTTGATGACAAAGTCGCCGGCAGCCTGGCTCTGCTGCCCAGTGTTGCCGAAGGCCGCCGATGGTGTGTTGCCGAAGGCCGCCAATGGTGCTGCGGAAGCCGTCGATGCGAGCGCTGCGATGGCGATGGTGGCTGCTGTTGCGATGCCGATAAGTTTGCTGGTCATGTTCGTTCCTCCCTGGGTTTCGCGAAGAGCGCCAATCGCCCTTCGATGGAGACGATCATGCCGTGTCCCGAATTTTTACGATGTGCATTCGGTCACACCATCAACCTGGGCGCTCTTTGCTTGCCAGTCCGGCACGACGCGGCCACTATGTCCCGGAAGGGCCAGCGTCACTTTTTTTCGGTGGCGGGTTGGGAAGATGACCGATCTGGATGCCATTCCAGTGTTCGAGACACTCGACGCCGATACGCGCGTGCGTATTTCGCAGCGCTGCAGACGGATGAGCGTCGACGCCAATCAGATGATCATCGATTTCGAGGATCCGAGCACCGATGTCTATTTCCTGATGTCGGGCCGGGTCCGCATTCTCTATCGCTCTCCAGTTGGCAAAGAGGTGATCCTTGGCGAGTTGGGAGTGGGTGGATGTTTCGGCGAACTGGCGGCCATCGACGGCCGGCCGCGCGCTGCCAATGTCACCGCGCTCCACCGTTCAGAACTGGTGGTGATGCCTGCTCCGTTCTTTTCAGGGTTGCTCCACGACAATCCGGCGTTCGCCCTGCATTTCCTCGCGCTGCTGGCCGAAAGGATACGGAGCCTGAACACGCGCCTTGCGGAATATTCGTTCCTGCAGGTGAGGCCGAGGCTTTTGTGCGAATTGCTGCGCCTGTCGCGGCTGCGAAGCGGCAGCAGCGGTGAGCGGATCATAACGCCACCGCCACTGCAGAACGACCTCGCCGCGCGCATAGGTTCCCGCCGTGAGGTGGTGTCACGCGAATTATCGGCGCTTGTCCGGGACGGGCTTGTTGCGAAGGCGCGCGGCGCGCTCGTTCTTACAAACCCGGCAGAACTCAACCGGCGTATCTCGGTTGCGATGAATGCCTGACGATGGCTGGGCTGCACGAACTGACCCCGAAGAGCCGATCGCGCCGGCGTCAGACCCCGCCCTGGATTTCGCGCCTTATCCAATTGGGTGTCACGGCTGACAATCCCGATATCCGCCGGCGGCAGATTTTCACCAATATCGGCGCATTCGCCATCGCGCTCAACGCCTTCTCGCATCTGCTGCTGAATGCCGTCCTCTTCCCCTGGGCTTTGATGCCGCTGCATATTTACAATGCGGTGGTGACCGTTCTTGCCCTGTCCGTGCACCGGCTGCACCGGCTGCAACGCTATGGTGAGAATCTTGGAGCGATCGCCCTGTCGACGCTGACCATCGGCGGCCATACTTATGTGGTTCTGGCGCTCGGTCTGGACAGCGGCCTTCAGATCTACTTTACGCTTGCCGCTTTCCTGCTGTTCATTTTCGGCATCGAGCAATGGCGGCAGTTCTTGATCTTCTACGCAGCGGCGTTCCTGGCCTTGATCGCGACGCTTTACTTCGGGCGCCCGACTGGCTTCGTAATGCCCCAACAGGCCGGTTTTCGGGAAACGCTGGCGGTTCAGGCGCTCATAAACACGATGATCATCAACCTCCTGTTGATCGCCTACGCCCTCACCGCTCTGCGCCGTGCCGAGATTGAGCTTTCACAGGAATTCGCCCGCTCGGAATCGCTGATCGAGGTGATATTGCCCCGGGCGATAGCGGCGCGCCTCAAACGCGGAGAAGAACGGCGCATCGCCGACAAAGTACCATCGGCGAGCATCATGTTTGCCGACCTCGCCGGCTTCACAGCCGCAGCCAATGCAGTCGGACCCGATGAGCTGGTCGGATGGCTGGACGAGTTGTTCTGCAGCTTCGATGGACTCTGCACAAGCAACGGCGTCGACAAGATCAAGACGATCGGCGACAGCTATATGGCCGTCGGCGGCCTCGACGGCGACGCTCAACGCGGCGCCGTCGCGATCTGCCGGCTGGCGCTCGAGATGCAGCATGAAATGAGCCGGCACAAGGCATTGGGAGGCCACCGGCTCTCCTTGCGGATCGGCATCCACAACGGCGTGGTTGTCGCCGGGGTGATCGGTGACCTGCGCGTCTCCTACGACGTTTGGGGCGACGCGGTGAACGTCGCGCAGCGCATGGAGGCTCATGGCGAGCCCGGCCGCATTCAGGTCTCGGCTCAATTGATGGCGATGGTCGGCCATCGCTTCGCCTTCGAGCGCCGCGGCAGCATCGCCCTTAAGGGATTGGCTGAAACCGAAGCCTGGTTTTTGACCGGTGCGCTTGCCGATGCCGACAAGGAGATTGCGAACGGGGAGATCGCGAACGGGGAGATTGCGAACGGCGAAATTGCGGGCGGTGGAGAAAGAAGATGAAGCGCTGCAGTGGTCCGGCGCGCTTTTTCAGCGCGACTTGATGACGCTATCTGTATTGGCCAACAGCTTGCGCACCGCGTTGCGTGCCGCATCCGGCCGCTGCAGGCGGATGTTCCTTTCGATCGCCTCGTGCAGTTTCTGCGCGTGCTGCAGATCGTCCAGTTCCCGCGTCGTATAGGCGAACAGATGATCGAACGCCGATTCGATCAGCACGCCGAGCGGCACCAGGAGGTCGTTGCCGGAGGCGCGCAGGATCGCCAGATGAAAACGCGTATCGGCGCGCGTGCGCTCCTGCAGCGTCGCCGCCGCGCCCATCTCCCGGCAGGCCCGGCTGATCTCGGCCATCTGCTCGTCTGTGCGCCGCATCGCGGCAAAGGCGGTCGCTTCCGGCTCGATGATGTGGCGGAACTCCTGCACCGTCTTCAGGAACACCTCGCGGTCGGGCGAGGTCGCGTACCAGGCCAGCACGTCGCGGTCGAGCAGGTTCCAGCGCTCTTTCGGCTCGACCCAGCTGCCGATCTTTGGACGCGACGCCAAAAGGCTCTTGGCCATCAGCATTTTGATCGCTTCGCGCACCGCCGAGCGGCTGACGTCGAAAGTCTCGGACCATTTGGCCTCATTGGGCAGGATGGTTCCCGGCGGATAGTCGCCGCGCACGATCCTGAGACCGATTTCGTTGGCTAGCGACGCATGCACGCTCGCCCCAGGCATACGCGCCGTATCGGCACGGCGAACGACAGCCGGGCGCTCGGCCGACGCCGCCCTGGCCGGTGTTTTTGGCTTATTCGGCTTGCCGTCCCGCATGCGTTCACAAAGTCCGGATTCCGAAAGCTGTCAAGCACCGCAACAGCCTCGGGCGGCAAAGCCTGCTTCTGTGCACAGATCAGCCGGGATGCATCGGCCTCGTCATGCCGTCCTGACGTATTTCCGCCAGCTGTGTTCCGGGCGGAAGCCGAGCATATCCCGCGCCTTGCGGTTCGAGAGCAGCGTCTCGTATTCGCCGAGTTCAACCTTGACCGGCACGCCGGGATAGAACCGCTTCAACAGTTCGGCCGTCGGCAGGTCGGAGGAGGTGTCGTCATTGGCGGCGTTGAACACCTGATAGCCGAGCCCGTCCTTCTCGATGGCGCGCAGCGTGATCTGGCCGAGGTCGCGCGCGTCGATATAGCTCCAGGCGATCCGCTTGCGGAAACCTGGATCGGCGAACCATTTCGGGAACAGCGAATATTCATGCGGCTCGATGACGTTGCCGATGCGCAAGGCGTAGATGTCGATGCCGCTGCGCAGCGCGAAGGCGCGCGCCGTCTTCTCGTTGACGATCTTCGACAGCGCATAGCTGTCCATTGGATCGACGTCATAATCCTCGTCGAGCGGGAAATGCGTCGGGTCGCGCGGCTCGTTGGCGAAGACCAGCCCATAGGTCGTCTCGCTGGAGGCGATCACCACCTTGCGGATGCCGAGTTTTGCCGCCGCCTCGATGACATTGTAGGTGCCGAGCGCGTTGATGCGGAACACCTCGTTGTCGGGCGTGATCATGATGCGCGGGATCGCCGCGAAATGCACTACGGCATCGACCGGCTGCGCGCGCAGCGACGGGTCGAATTCATGCAGGCCCATATAGCTCGACAGCGCATTGAACACCTGCCCGCTGTCGGTGATGTCGGTGATCAAGGTGCGCACCTTGGGATTGTCGAGCGGCTTGGTGTCGATGTTGAGCACCTGGCAGCCCTGCTCGACCAGATACTGCACGACATGACGCCCAGCCTTGCCGCTGCCGCCGGTGAACATGATCCGCTTCGTCATTTTGCTCTCCACATTCTCCAGGATTCATGTGTATTGTCAGACAATATCGAACTCTGCAATCGTCTGCCAACCGCTTGCGGCAAAAACCCGCTTCAACAATTCGCCTGCAGAAGTGCGGCGCCGTCATCGAGACCGCAACAGGGATTACACGACATGAACACCACCGCCGCGAGCGAAAAGATCGGCTTCATCGGCCTTGGCCTGATGGGACACGGGATCGCCAAGAACATCGTCGACAAGGGCTATTCCCTGACGTTTCTCGGCCGCAAGAACCGCGCACCGGCGCAAGACATGCTCGACCGCGGTGCGAAGGAAGCCGCAACCTCGCGCGAGGTGGCAGCGGCATCCGATATCGTCTTCGTCTGCGTCACCGGCTCGCGCGAGGTCGAGGCCATCATCCGCGGGCCGGGCGGCCTCAAGGAAGGCTTGAAGAGGGGTTCGGTCGTCGTCGATTGCTCGACCTCCGACCCGACTTCGACGGTGGCGCTTGCCGCCGAACTCAAGGGGCTCGGCGTCGACTATGTCGACGCCCCGCTCAGCCGCACCCCGAAGGAGGCTTGGGAAGGCACGCTCGACGCCATGGTCGGCGCATCCGACGCGGTCTTTGCCCGGCTGAAGCCAGTGCTCGACACCTGGGCCGGACGTATCGTCCATATCGGTGACACCGGCGACGGCCACCGTATGAAGCTGCTCAATAATTTCATCTCGCTGGGCTATGCGGCGATCTATTCCGAGGCGCTGGCGCTGGCCGAAAAGGTCGGCATCTCGCCGCCGCGCTTCGACAGCGTCATCCGCAACGGCCGCATGGATTGCGGCTTCTACCAGACTTTTATGCGCTGGACGCTTGAAGGCGACCGCGATGCGCACAAATTCACCATCGCCAACGCCTTCAAGGACCTCACCTACCTCGAATCGATGGCCGGTGCCGCCGGCATCGCCAACCCGCTCGGCAACGCCACCAAGAACGCCTTCGCCAGCGCATTCGCCGCCGGGCCCGCCGATCAATATGTGCCGATGCTGGCGACGCATATCGGCAAGGTCAACGGCGTCGATTTGACGCCGACGAAGGATGGGAAGAAACAGACGATCTGAGGCGATCGCCGTCCCTTCTCCCCTTGTGGGAGAAGGTGGCCTGGCGAAGCGAGGTCGGATGAGGGGTGTTCCAGGGAACGCCAACGCCTCATTTCTTCCAATACCCCTCAACCGTCTTGGCGCTACGCGCCAATCCACCTTCTCCCACAAGGGGAGAAGGAAAGGCGTATGAAACACCGCCGCGACCGGCCGATAACCTCGTCGGTATTGGCGAGCAGCCTGTGCACGGCACTTCTTGCAGCCGCCGGCCGCCGGAGGCGGATGTTCTTCTCGATCGCCTCATGCAGCGCCTGCGCCCGAGGCTGGTCGCTGGTTTCGCGCGTGACGAAAACGAAGAGATGATCGAGCGCCGATTCGACCAGCACGCCCAGCGGCACCAGCAGGTCGTTGCCCGAGGCGCGCAGGATAGCCAGGTGAAAACGCGTGTCGGCGCGGGTGCGCTCCGGCAGCGTCGCCGCCTCGCCCATCTCCCGGCAGGCCTGGCCGATCTCGGCCGTTGCGGACAGATTTGCCACTGATTGAAAGCACACATCGCGGCGACCACACTGGGAGTCGCTCGCGACTCAGCGCGATCAAAGCCATCACGATCGAGACGAGAGTCGCAACCGTACGCGCCCGATTTGGATTGTGCGTCAGAGCATTGGCAGGATGTTCTGGTTGAGGCGGAACAGATTGTCCGGATCGTATCTGTGCTTGATCTTGGCGAGCCGCGCGTAGACCTCGGCTCCGAAGGCGTCGCGCACGAGATCCGCACCTTCGCCATGGCCTGGGAAGTTCAGGTAGAGGCGGCCGGTCGAGTAGCGCTGCATGTCCTGCCAGAAGCTGCGAACCCAGCCGATGTTCGCATCGTCATCGTCAGCGCCTGGCCAGATGGCGTCGAGGCTGAGCATGAAGGGCATGGAGCGGTCGCCGAAGGCGGTCGCATCGGCTGCAACGCGCTGGACGAAACCGCCGAACTTCCAGATCGAGGCGAAGGTCATCTCGGAGGGCCGCTTCGCCATCCGCGCGGTGATCTCCCCGATGACCTCGTCGTCGAGGCGCGAGAGGTAGGTGGATTTCCAGTAGCAGCGGTCGCGGCCTTTCGGGAACAGGCCGTCATAGAGCGCCTGGATGGTTCGATACGGCATGCGACCGCTGAAATCGACGAGCGGTTCGCCAAAGCTGCGCAGCGGAGCCACGACGCGCTCGCCCTCGTCCGCCGGTCCGTCATAGACATGCGCAAGCGCCAGGACGCGGCGGCCCCAGGCGTGTTCGGGAACGGAGGGGTCCTCCGGCATGGTGGAGAACTCGGCCAGCCCGCTCAGGCGGTCGGGGGCGGTTTGCATGAAGTCGCGCCAAAGCGGAATGATCTCGTTGGCGCGCTCTTCCGGATAGGCAGGACCGCAGAACATCAGCTCCGGTTCGATCGGGTGCAGCTTGAACTCGAAGCTCGTCACCACGCCGAAATTGCCGCCGCCGCCGCGCAACGCCCAGAAGAGATCCGGGTTCTGCGTCGCATCGACATGGATGAGGCGTCCATCGGCGGTCACCAGATCGGCGGCCAGCAGATTGTCGACGCTGAGGCCGTGGCTGCCGCGCAGCCAGCCGATGCCTCCTGAGAGTGTCAGGCCGGCGACGCCGGTCGCCGAGATCAGGCCGCCCGGCGTGGCGCGGCCAAGCGGGGCGGTGGCCGCATCGACATCGGCCCACGTAGCGCCGCCCTCTACGAAAGCACGATCGAGGCCGGCGACCCGCACGCCATTCATCAGCGACATGTCGATCATCAGGCCGCCGTCGCAGACGGCATAGCCTGCGACATTATGGCCGCCCGAGCGGATCGCGATCGCCAGCCGCTCTTCGCGCGCGAAATTCACCGATGCCGCGACATCGGCAGCATTCCGGCAGCGCGCGATGACGGCGGGACGGCGGTCGATCATGCCGTTCCAGACGACCCGCGTCGCATCGTAGGACGGGCTAGACGGCTCCAGCACCTCGCCACGCATCGTTGAACGGAAGCTTTCGATGCTCGATGGTGCAAGGGTGGCGGCGGTGGCCATATGGCGGTCTCCTCGTTTCACGCACGCTAGCGCAGCACCGGCACGACCGCTAAAGTCAAAAATGCTGGAAGGCGGTCATTTCTGCCATGGTTGAACAGACCGGCCCATTGAATGTGGCGATCCTTGCCGTTCCGGAGGCTACCGCCTCCACGATCTACGGCATGTTCGACCTGTTTTCCTCGCCCGGCAGGGATTTCCTGTTCATCACCAGCGGTGCCGCGGGCACGCCGCGCATGCGGCCCTATGTGGTTGCTGGGGACGGCAGCGCGTTTCGCGCCGCAAACGGCGTCTGGGTACGCCCGGACCACGCGCTTTCCGACTGCCCGCGACCCGACATCGTCTGCATCCCCGATTTCTTCGTCAATCCGGGCGAAAGCGTCGCCGGGCAGTATGATGCCGAGGCCCGCTGGCTGCGGCAGGCGCATGCGGACGGCGCCATGTTGGCCAGCGCCTGTTCCGGCGCGGTCCTGCTCGGCGAAGCGGGGTTGCTGGAAAATCGCGAGGCCACAATCCATTGGGGCTATGTCGCGACGCTCGCTAACAACTATCCAGGCGTGAAGGTGAAGCCGGGCCAGTCGCTGGTGCTGAGCGGCGAGGCCCAGCGCATCGTCATGGCCGGGGGCGGCTCGAGCTGGCAGGATCTCGCCCTCTATCTCATCGCGCGCTTCGTCGGCCTCAAGGAGGCGATGGAGGTCGCCAAGGTCTACATGCTGCAGTGGCACGACATGGGCCAGCAGCCCTTCGCCGCGCTGATGCGTTTCCGCCAGACCGACGACGCGGTGATCAACCGCTGCCAGAAATGGGCGGAGCTCAACTACCGGACGCCCTCGCCCGTCGCTGCCATGACCAAGCTGTCAGGCCTTTCCGAGCGCTCCTTCGTGCGCCGCTTCGCAAGGGCCACGGACATGAAGGCAATCGACTACATCCACGCGCTCAGGCTCGAAGCGGCCAAGGAACTACTCGAGACGGGCGACCTGCAGGTCGAGGCGGTGGCCAATGAAGTGGGCTATGAGGATGCGAGTTTTTTCGGGCGCCTGTTCCGGCGCAAGATCGGACTGACGCCCCAGCAATATCGCATTCGTTTCAGTGCTCTCCGGCGAGCGCTGAGCCGCGATTAAATGTCAACAGTCGCGGCGCGATGCCCATATTCCGCTCTGCGCCGCGATGTCGGCCATAAAGGCCAGCTTTGCCATTTCTCGTAAGCCGACATTGCCGGCATCCGCAACCCTTCACAGAAGCGGAAGTTGCGGCAGCACCGGGTAATGTCCGCAAGCAATCGCGTACTCGACATTCGCAATGACGAGGTCAGAGGTTCGGTTCTCCTCAGCTCCTCCAGCTAGCAAGCAGATAAAAAGCGCGGGTGCCGAACATGGCAAGAGTGGCTTGAGCCGCCGCCCACCAGGAGGGGCACAGCGCGGCAAATCAGCTTCTGTATTCGCTTTACTGGGCGCGGCAGGAAAGCAAGACAGCCGCTCACTAAGTTGATGGCGGCAACCTGCACCCATATCGGTCGTCGACGATGACGATGCAGACTACCTCTTTTTGAGGAGTTTCCCGAACGCCGTCTCACTGTCATCGTTCGAGCAGAAGGTGCGGGAATAAACAAGAACTTTGAGGCGACCCATGACGCAAGAGCGTGAACCTACGCTTGACGATCTCCTGAGCGAGCCGATCATCCTGACGGTCATGGCAATCTACGGTCATACTGCAGATGACATCCGACATCTAATGCACCAAGTGGGCGCTCGGAAAACGCCATCAATGCTTCAGAAGCCCTCTACGATGGCTCACGCGCCCCAGCGGATTTCCAGTCCCGCCTTGACGGCCACTTGATGGCGGATCGGTTGGTGACAGTGGCTTTTCCACGGGACGTCGTTGAGAACCGCGATCCGTGTCAGTCGGCGTTTAGGCGTGACATCCGCCGACAGCAGATCGCCCAGGAAACGCAGACAGGTCAGGTTTCTCTATCCCAGACCCAGTCCGCCGGCAGCCAGCGAAAGCCATCGCCCTCCTTCACGACATGGCCGATGGGGTCGGATTGTGCGAGGTTCAGACTTCGCTAGTCTCAAAGAGCATTAGCTCCACTCCGCCATCTGCAAAATTGCCAAGATCAGCCGCCGTGGCCCGACCCTCGGGGGACGCTAAGGCCGCTTGAATATCCGCAACGGAATCGAAGTAGAGCGTAGCAACAAGATGATAGCCTGAGGTCCCACCCGGCGAATGGACGCCGCCATCGCTGATTTCGTATTTCCTCAAGCCGGGAATGGCTTTGGCCAGAGGAATGTGGGTCGAAACATAGTAACGGTCGAAGGCGGCCACGTCTTTCGGAGTCTTGTAGAGTGCGACAAGTCTGGCCATGCTCCCCCTTTCAACCGACACTCACCGCCAGCTTTGCGCAAAAGGATACTCCTCAGCAAGAGTGCTGGCAAATGGGGTCGTTCCTCGCTCTGAGGAGGTCAACGAAGCATATGGGGTTTCAGGCCCGACGTGAGTCTTCCAAGTCGCCGCTCCCTGGCCGTTCAGAGCGATGGCGTTTGACCTTACCGCCGCGACCGCCCGATAACCTCGTCGGTGTTGGCGAGCAGTCGGTGCACCGCGGTGCGGGCTGCCGCCGGCCGCCGGAGGCGGATGTTCTTCTCGATCGCCTCATGCAGCGCCTGCGCCCGAGGCTGGTCGCTGGTTTC
>NZ_JBVVQT010000005.1:0-84857 GCF_055811595.1 Mesorhizobium sp. WSM4814 | reverse complement strand
GCGCGTGACGAAAACGAAGAGATGATCGAGCGCCGATTCGATCAGCACGCCGAGCGGCACCAGCAGGTCGTTACCGGAGGCGCGCAGGATGGCCAGGTGAAAACGCGTATCGGCGCGGGTGCGCTCCGGCAATGTCGCCGCCTCGCCCATCTCCCGGCAGGCCTGGCTGATCTCGGCCATCTGCTCGTCGCTGCGCCGGATCGCCGCAAAGGCGCTGGCTTCCGGCTCGATGATGTGACGGAACTCCTGGACCGTGCGCAGGAACATTTCGCGATCTGGCGCCGTCGCATACCAGGCCAGCACGTCGCGATCGAGCAGGTTCCAGCGCTCTTTCGGCTCGACCCAGCTGCCGATCTTGGGGCGTGAGGCCAGCAGGCTCTTGGCCATCAGCATCTTGATCGCTTCGCGCACCGCCGAGCGGCTGACGTCGAAAGTCTCGGACCATTTGGCTTCGTTGGGCAGGATGGTTCCCGGCGGATAGTCGCCGCGCACGATCCTGAGGCCGATCTCGTTGGCCAGCGACGCATGCACGCTCGATCCGGGGATCAGCGCCGCGTCGGTCCGGCGGGCGCCGGCCGGACGGCCGACCGGCGCCTTGACCTTGGCCCGTGCCTTGACCGTGGTAAGTCGCTTTTTCGATCTGGCGTCCGACATCCATGTTCCCCGGCACCGGCTGAACTCAAGGCGCGGCAAAGCAGGAGCGGTTCGCCCCAGCCACGTCACCTCGTAGATTTTCGTGAACCGGCGTGACGGGGCGTCCGTCGAGCGGACGCCCCGAAAACTGCGAACCTACTTCTGGATGCAGGTATCGACCGTATCCTTGGTGCACTCGTCGAGACCGGTGAAGACCGGATCGGCGACAGGCTTGCCTTCGACCAGGTCGATCATCACCGAGGGCGCCTTGTAGCCCATCTCGAACGGCCGCTGGCCGACCAGCGCGGTCACCAGGCCCTCCTTGGCAATGGCCACTTCGTCGCCGATCGTATCGGCAGCGCCGATGACGAACTCGTTCTTGGCGATCTTTTCGGCCATCGGCTTGAACAGGTCGCGATAGGGCTGCGGCGCGCCGAACAGCGGCCAGCCGCCCATGATGCCGAAGGCATCGAGGTCGGGATTGGCGGCGAGGATATCGGTCATCGCCTGCACGCCCTTGGCGCCGTCGTCATTGGTGAACACCGGGCAGCCGGCGACCTCGGTCCAGCCGCCCTCGCCCTTGAGCGCCGGGAGATCCTTCTGGCCTGAAAGCGCGTCGCGCATGCCCTGGGCGCGGCGCAGGATGTTGTCAGCCGCCGGATTGCCTTCAATGGTGCAGATCTTGCCACCATCCGGCTTGCCCTTCTTGATGTACTCGCCGATCTTGTAGCCCATCAGGTAGTTGTCGGTGCCGAGATAGGTCTTGCGCAGCCCCGCATCTTCCTTGCTGAGGTCGGCGTCGAGCGTCATGATCGGGATCGACGGATTGGCGCTTTTGATCGTCTGGGCGATCAGCGGTGCGTTGGACGGCGAAATGGCCATCGCAACCGTGTCCGGCTTGCTCAGCATGTCCTGGACGATCTGGGCTTCGCCGGCTTCGTCCGAGGTCGATGCCGGGCCGGTGTAGAAGCACTCATACTCCGAGTCGGCGTTTTCCTTGTTCCATTTCTGGCAACCCTGGTTGATGGCCTCGAAGAACGGATTGTCGAGCCCCTTGACCACGATGACGAGCTGTTTCTTGGCCAAAGCCGGCCCGGCGCCCAGCGCCAGCATGGCGACGGCAGCGAGCAATAGTGACTTCCTCATTTCAGTCCTCCCTTGAAACAGACGGACACGGCGTGCCCGCCACACAGACCAGCCCGGATGCGCGATGACAGAGGTTCGTTTCGCGAGCGCTCGTGTCGTCAAGCCGAGCCGATAAGAATTTCCAGATGCGGTTGCAGACCAGCGCGATATGGACGCTGCCAGATCCTCGACCGATAAACCTCCGCCTGCTCAGCCCCGGCGAACCGGGGCAGGAGATCGGCATAATCTCCTCCGACGCCTAGCTAATATCGGCTTGCGACGGACGTCAATTGCTATTTGTCCTACAAAACGGATTTTTCGAAAGAAGCCGCTGTTGACGGCAAGGGGGCATATGCGTAAATGGGCGAAAGCGCGGTTCCCGGGAGGAGCTGGGAAGAGCGAGGCCGCGGCAGGATCGCAGGCCGAAAGCACGGAGGAAGCAGACTGGTGCCGGTTCTCGAACTCGCCAACATCTCAAAACATTTCGGCGCCATCCAGGCCGTCAACGACGTTTCGCTGTCGATCGAGGCCGGACAGGTGGTCGGGCTGATGGGCGACAACGGCGCCGGCAAGTCGACGCTGGTCAAGATGATCGCCGGCAATTTCCGCCCGAGCCATGGCACGATGCAGATGGACGGCAAGGAGCTGATCCTGCACAAGCCGGTGGAGGCGCGCCAGCACGGCATCGAGATCGTCCATCAGGATCTGGCGTTGTGCAACAATCTGACGGCCGCCGCCAATGTCTATCTCGGCCGCGAGCTGCGCCGCGGCGTCGGGCCGTTTCGCATCCTCGACTACGCCGCGATGTACAAGCGCGCCGGCCAGATCTTTGCCGTGCTGAAATCCGAAACCCGCCCGCGCGATCTGGTCAAGCAGATGTCGGGCGGCCAGCGCCAGGCGGTGGCGATCGCCCGCACCATGCTTTCGCAGGCCAAGATCGTGCTGATGGACGAGCCGACGGCGGCGATCTCGGTCCGGCAGGTCGCCGAGGTGCTGAACCTGATCCGCCATCTGCGCGACCAGGGCATTGCCGTCGTGCTGATCAGCCACCGCATGCCCGACGTCTTTGACGTTGCCGACCGCGTCATCGTCATGCGACGCGGCCGCAAGGTCGCCGACAAGACGATCGCGTCGAGTTCGCCCGAGGAAGTCACCGGGCTCATCACCGGTGCCATCGAACAGGTTTGATGCCAGCCGGTTTCACCACGCAAGCAGATAAAGGTCGACGATGGCAGTAACTCTTGACCAGACGATCGCACAGAAACAGCACACTTTGCTGACCAGGGTGTTTGCCAGCCAGACCTTCTGGGTGGTGATCGCGGTCATCCTCGCCTGCCTGTTCCTGTCCGTCGCCACCGATTCCTTCGCAACGACGAAGAACCTCTACAACATCACCCGCAACATCACCTTCGTCGCCATCGTCGCGCTCGGAATGACCTTCGTCATCATCACCGGCGGCATCGACCTGTCGGTCGGCTCGGTGCTTTGCCTGTGTTCGATGGTGCTCGCCGTGACCATGCATGCCGGCTACGGCATCGAGGTCGGCATTGCCGCTGCGATCGCGACGGCGCTGATCATCGGCGCCTTCAACGGCATCCTGATCGCCTATCTCGGGTTTCCGCCCTTCGTGGTGACGCTCGGCATGCTGTCGATCGCGCGCAGCCTCGCCATGGTCGCCTCCAACAACACCGTCGTCTTCCAGTTCGGGCCCGACCACGACAAGCTTCTGGCGCTGGGCGGCGGCGCCTTTGTGTTCGGCATCGCCAATCCGGTGCTCTACATGATCGTGCTGGCGCTGATCACCGGCTTCGTCCTGCGCTGGACGAAATTCGGCCGGCACATCTTCGCCATCGGCGGCAACGAGCATGCGGCGACGCTGACCGGCGTACCGGTGCGCCAGATCAAGGTCGCGGTCTACATGATCTCGGCGCTGGCAGCAGGCCTCGCCGGCATCATCCAGACCGGCTGGCTGGGCGCCGTCACCACCAATCTTGGCAACGGCATGGAGCTTCAGGTCATCGCCGCCACCGTCATAGGCGGCGCCAACCTGGCCGGCGGCATGGGCACTGCCTTTGGCGCCGTCGTCGGCGCAGCGCTGATCGAAGTGATCCGCAACAGCCTCGGCCTGCTCGGCATCAACGCCTTCTGGCAGGGGGTGTTCATCGGCGGTGCCATTCTGATGGCGGTCCTGTTCGACCGGCTCCGCAATTTCCGGCGCAACGAGTGAGACAGGGAGCTGTCATTTCACCTCTTCTCCGGCTGTGGTGTTATAGCTGCCCCTGCCACTTGAGTGCCAGAATGGCGCTTTCGCGTACCTTGCAAACGTGTTCGTCACCCGACGAGGCTATGCTAATTCTTCGGGAATGAAGCCGCCTGTCTGGCGTTTCCACAGGCGGGCAAACAAGCCATCCTGTTCGACCAATTCGTCCGGTTTGCCTTCTTCCACGATACTGCCCTGATCGAGCACGACTATCCTGTCCATTCTGGCAATGGTCGAAAGGCGATGTGCGATGGCAATCACCGTCTTCCCCTCCATCACGAAATTGAGTTTTTCTTGGATGACCGCCTCGGATTCGCTGTCCAGGGCGGAGGTCGCTTCGTCAAGCACAAGGATCGGCGCGTCCTTCAGCAAGACGCGCGCGATGGCGATACGCTGACGCTGACCGCCAGAGAGCTTGATGCCACGATCCCCAACGAAGGCGTCATAGCCCTTGCGGCCTTCGCCGTCGGCAAGATCGACAATGAATGCATCGGCTCTTGCCGTCTTCGCCGCCTGTTCGATCTCGTCCTGCGTCGCCTCCGGTCGGCCGTAGCGGATATTGTCGCCGACCGAACGGTGCAGCAGCGAAACGTCCTGGGCGATGACGCCGACCGACTGTCGCAGGCTCGTCTGTGTGACCGTGCGGATATCCTGCCCGTCGATCAGGATCGCGCCGTCCCTGATGTCGTAGAAGCGTAGCAGCAGACTCACCAGCGTAGTCTTGCCGGCCCCGGAGAGGCCGACCAGCCCCACCTTCTCGCCGGGCCGAACCGTTAGCGACAGATTATCGATGACATGCTTCCCGGACTTGTATGCGAAGCAGACGTCTTGGAAACGAATTTCGCCGCTATTGACCGTGAGGCTCGCCGCGTCAGGCCGATCTGTGATGGTGGGCGGCGTCGTCATCACGGGCATCGCGTCTTTGATCGTTCCGATTGCCTGAAAGATCTGCTGGCCCATCTGCAGGAACGTGAAGGTGTGACCAGACAGCCGTTGCAGAATATAAACCGCGCCGACGAACTCGCCGACAGTGAGAAAGGCGTGGACAAGGCCCGAAAAGCCAATCGAAAGCATCGCTAGCCAGAGTGCCATGTTAAGCGCCACGACAGTCAGTTCCGACGTGCGGTAGATGCGTTGTTCCTTGTGCTGCGTCTGTATGGTCTTCTGAATGATGCGACGGATTGCGCCAGCCTCGCTGTCTTCGGCCGCGAATTGCTTGATCATTTGCATATTGGTGTAGAGGTCGGTGATGGCGCCGGCCACCAAGCTGCGCTGCTTGGCGGTGCTGCGCGAGCGTTCGACGAATATCGGCGCCATCCTGATGGCGAGCGCCACATTAAGCGCAATCCAGACGACGACCGGCAGGGCGAGCTGCCAGGATAACGCGCTGAGCAGAACCACGGAGCCGACCATCTGCAACAAGAAGCGCGGAATGGACTGGAAGGCGGCGATGATCTGCTGCTGGACGGCCGATGCTACCTGTGACAGGCGCGATGCGACCTGTCCGGCAAAAAGGTCGTGGAAAAACGCCAGATCCTGCCGCTCGACCGCCTTGTGACCCTGCCACTGGATAGCGGCCGGCATGCCGACGCCGAGCGTATGCGAATTGAGTGTGTTTAGAAGGAACGAGGCGACTGGCATGGCCGGAAATATCAGGAGCCCGAGAAAAGTCAGGAGTGGCCATTCGCTGTGCAAGAAGGCGGATGCGCCCTTCTGCGATACGCCATCGACGATGACCGAAAGCCCCCAGACGATGGTCAGGTTGATAGCCTCGATTGTCATGGACGAAAGTGCGAGCGCGATCAGCACGCCACGGAACATCGAGATGAAGTGCAGAAGGACGGTTACGGGCCCCTTGGAGGGCAGCGGCCGGTAGGGAATATCGAGTGGCCGGATCAAATTTTCGAAGGGACCGCAGATAGCATCGGAAATCGACATGGCTCGCTCAGACGCTAAAGGAAAGAAGGAGGGCGAGGACTCAGTTAACCAGAATGCGACTGCGATTTCACGTCCGGTTTCCCCACTTCAATCATCGGCCAGTCGTCCAAATAGCCGCCGATCGAAGCGCCGCTTGCGTATGACCATTTTCTTTCGCTGGGTACCCTCGTGCCGATACCCCGCTTTTGTGAGCACGCGATCCGATGCCGGGTTCCCCTCAACTGTCCAAGCCTCCAGCCGATAAAGCTTCATGGCCTCATGGCAGTGTATGGTGACAGCGATCAATGCTTCGGTGGCGTATCCCGTCCCCCAGAAGGACTTACCGAACTCGTAACCGATGATCGCCAGCGACGCTGGCTTGTCGATCGAATTCAGGCGGATACAGCCCAAGAGAACCCCAGTACCGCGATCACGCACCATCCAGCCGAATCCCTTGGACTGCTGGGAAACGCGGACCATCCAGTTCACGAACCCTCTTGTCCGCTTCTCGGTAGGCTTGCGTGGAAAATCGGAAAACCGCGATGTCTCCGGGGCTGAAAAGATCGGATAATAGGGCTCCCAATCTTCAGGTTGAACCCTTGATAGTCGCAGGCGAGAGGTTTCCAAGTCCAGTGTTCATTCAAAGCTCCTCATCTCTTGTGCTGCTTTGCCCTGTTGGCCGCCACCTCCATGGCCGGATGGCGAGGGTGAGCCAGTGATTCCGGTCAGCGCGGCTGGCAAGTCATTGCATTCTCCATGGATACAACCGCTCCGGCAGGTAAATACGTTGGCCGGCGACAGAAAGCGCTATTCGTTTTCGTTGCTATCGCTCAGTCTGAAAATCGGTCGGCACGCCGCGTGGCGGCTGCCAGGCGCACACATGCGCCTTGACGCGGACCCGGACTGAGCAGCACTATCCCGATTGCAGGCGAAGGGAGGCCAGTCGCCTGCGGGAGGATATACCCATGACGGAAGCGATCAGGCTCTACTGGGGCCGGTTCGGACATGTTTCTGTCCTGAACGTCGCCAGCGACTTCGTCACCCATGCCCATGTCGAGGCGCATATCATCATCTGGCTGGAAGGCACGGCCGGCGAGATGACCATCGGCCGCGAGACGGTGCGGCTTGGACCCGGCACCGCCGCCGGCATCAATTCCTTCCAGCCGCACAGCCACGCTTTGTCCCGCGACGGCCGGCCCGGCCTGTTCCTCGCCTTCTACATCGATCCGGACTGGGCGCGCCGGCGCCGCGACCTGCCGTCGACCGCGCCGCTGTTTTCGGCACCGGCGATCACGCTGGAGCCGTGGCTGCACAAGGCGGCAGCCAATCTTCTCGATCATCTCAGCGACAATGAGAGCATCGACGACATCGCCAATTACGAGATCGAGCGCTTCATCGACAGCGTGCTCGACGCCGCCGACGCCTCGGCGCCACAAGTGGCGCGCGCCCGCGTCCACAGCGTGCAGGATTTCCGTGTCCGCAAGGCGATCCAGCTGATGAAGGCCAATGTCTGCGAACGCATCTGCTTCGACGAGGTGGCGCGCAGCGTCGGCCTGTCGCGGCCGCATTTCTTCGCGCTGTTCAAGGAGCAGACCAATCTGACGCCCAATGTCTACTGGAACACGCTGCGCATGGAGGAAGCGGTGCGGCAGTTGCAGTGGTCGCAGGAACCGCTGATCTCGGTCGCCTGCAATCTCGGCTTCACCACGCAGGGCAATTTCTCGCGCTTCTTCCGCGACCATGTCGGCGTTCCCCCGACACTCTATCGCGAGGCGGCGCGGGCCATTTCCTGAGCCATTTTCACACTGCCCGTTTTTTTCAGATTGCCGGTTTTTTTCAGACTTATTGATAGGCGTTCAAGACGCATTGATAAGTGCTGCCGGGCTCGCCGCCCTACCCTCGCGACACAGCTATCTGCAAGGGAAGCATCATATGGCGAAAGTCACCGTCTCCAGCGTCATCGACGCACCGGTCGAAAAGGTCTGGGCGCGCATACGCGACTTCAACGGGCTGCCGAACTGGCACCCGCGCATGGTCGAAAGCCATATCGAGGACGGCAAGGACGCCGGCACGATCGGCTGCGTGCGCAATTTCCAGCTCGCCAGCGGCGCCCGCATCCGCGAGAAGCTGCTCGACTTCTCCGACGATAATTTCCTCGTCAGCTACTCCATCCTGGAGACGCCGCAGCCGCTGACCAACCACCAGGCGACGCTGCAGCTGCGCCGGGTGACCGATGGCGACCGCACCTATGCCGAATGGACCGCCAGCTTCGACGCGGCTCCAGAGGAAGCCGACAAGCTGGCCGAGGGCATGGGCGCCAATGTCTTCCAGGGCGGCTTTAACGCCCTGAAGACCCATTTCGCCGGCCAGGGTTGAGCTGAACGGGGCTCACAAAAAGGAGCGTTCCATGGCGCTTGCACTGCAGACTTTCTCGACGGTCAAGGACGCCAGTGCGGCGCTGAAAGCCGCCGGCACCCGCTATCTCGGCGGCGGCACGCTGGTCGTGCGCGCCGCCAATGAAGGCGACGTTTCGGTCTCCGGCCTCATCAGGTCGACCGAACCGGCGCTGTCGGCCATCACCGTTTCCGGCAGGGAGGTCCGCATCGGCGCTTCGGTGACCATGGCGGCGATCGCCCGTCACCCGGATCTGTCTTCCCTTGCCCGCGCCGCGCGCGCCGTCGGCGGCCCGGCGATCCGCAACATGGCGACCATCGGCGGCAATCTCTTCGCCCCGGCGCCCTATGGCGATTTCACCGTCGCGCTGCTGGCATTGGGCGCAACCGTCGGCACCGACGATGGCGAGGTGCCGATCGAAACCTTCCTCGCAAAACGCGAAGACAATCACGCCATCGTCACTTCGGTAGGCTTCAGCTTGCCACTGGAAGGCGGCTTTCGCTTCCTGAAAATATCGAGGGTCAAGCCGAAGGGCGTCTCGGTGCTAAGCATCGCCGCCGTGCTGGAACGAGCGCCGGACGGAACCGTGTCATCGGCGCACATCGCGCTGGGCTGCATGGCCGACCGGCCGATGCGCGCCAAGGCGGCGGAGAAGGCGCTGCTCGGCAGAAAACTCACCAGCGACGGCATCGCGCCGGCGCTGGCCGTCGCGAACGACGGCACCTCGCCGATTACCGATGCGGTCGCCAGTGCCTGGTATCGCAACGAAGTCCTGCCGGTCCATCTCGGCCGGCTTTTGCTCGCCTGAAAGCCAATGGCGCATGTCCGCCTGGCTGCGGCGCAAGGAGAAAAAAAAAAATGGCAAAAATCCCGGTTCAGTTCACTCTCAACGGCGTGGAAAAGGCCGAATTCATCGACAGCGGCACGACGCTGCTCAATGCGCTGCGCGACAAGATCGGCGACACCTCGCCGAAGGGCGGCTGCCATCAGGGCACATGCGGCGCCTGTTCAGTCATCATCGACGGCGAGTTGCGGCTGTCCTGCCTGACGCTGGCCGAAACCTGCAACGGTGCGGCGATCACCACGACGTCAGGGCTTTCGCAAGGCGGCGTGCTGCATCCTTTGCAGCGCGCCTTCCTCGACGCCTTCGCCACGCAATGCGGATTCTGCACGCCGGGCATGATCATGGCCGCCAAGGTGCTGCTCGATCACACGCCGGACCCCAGCCGCGACGAGGTGGTCGAGGCGCTGTCGGGCAATATCTGCCGCTGCACCGGCTACGAGCCGATCATCCAGGCGGTGCTGACCGCCGCGCGGTCCAATTCGCAGAACGCAGCTTGAGGGGAGTCGAAAAAATGGAACTCCGCAAGAGCTATTTCGCCGACCAGCGCACGGACGATCTGCACGAGATCGGCCAGCCACGGCCGCGCTCCGATTCGCCCGGTCACGTCACCGGCAAGACCGCCTATTTCGCCGACCGCAATTTTCCAGGCATGCTGCATCTGAAGATGGTGCGCAGCCCGCATCATCACGCCCGCATCCGCAGCATCGACACTTCAGAGGCGCAGATGCATCCGGGCGTGGTGAAAATCCTGACCGCCAAGGACGTGCCGCACAATGTCTACACCATCCTGATCCTGATCCAGATCGGCCCGGAGGACGAGACGGTGCTGGCCGACGGCAAGGTGCGCTGGAAGGGAGAAGCCGTGGTGGCGGTGCTGGCCGAGACCGAGCGTGCCGCCCAGGAAGCGGCGGCCAAGGTCAAGGTCGACTACGAGGTGCTGCCGGCCGTTTTCGACATGGAAGAAGCGCTGAAGCCCGGCGCGCCTGTTGTCAACGAATATCACGGCCGGAATTATTACCTCTATGACAGCGGCGAATGCCGCAAGGTGCGCTTCGGTGATGTCGAGGCCGGTTTCGCCGGCGCCGATCACGTGCTCGAACAGACCTATCAATCGTCGCCGATCGAGCACGCGCCTACTGAGACGACCGGCTGCATCGTCGCGCCGGAGGGCGACGACCGCTTCACCTGCTACACCAATACGCAGGCGATGTTCTTCACCCTCGACAACGCCTCGATCATCCTGCAGATGCCCGGCAACAGACTGCATTTCGTCGGCGGCACCGTCGGCGGCGGCTTTGGCGGCAAGGTCGACGTCATCGTCGAGCCGATCGCCATCCTCGGCGCCAAGCTGACCGGGCGGCCGGTCTCCTTCATCTACAGCCGCGAGGAGGAGATGCAGATTTCCTCGCCGCGCGCCGCCGAAAAGGTCGTCATCAAGGACGGCGTCATGAAGGATGGCCGCATCGTCGCCAGAAAAGTCACCGGCTACACCGATGCCGGGGCCTATTCGCGCCATTCGCCCTATGGCGCGCAGAAGGGCGCCGGCCACTATCCCGGCCCTTACACCATCCCGAATGTCTGGATCGACACCTACTGCGTCTACACCAACCGCACCCCCTCCTCCGCCATGCGCGGCTTCGGCGTCACCATCGGCGATTTCGCACTTGAGGTGCAGATGGACAAGCTCGCTCGGCTGATCCGCATGGACCCGCTTGAATTCCGCTTCATCAACGCCTACCGCGACGGCGACATGAAGGCGCACCGCCAGCCGACCGAGGGCGCGGCGCTGATCGAGTGTATGCAGGAAGCCTCGCGCGCCGCCAACTGGCCGGTGGCGGAAAAATTCATGGCGATGTCGTCCTACGCGAAGGGAGCTTGAAATGGCGATCAGGCGCGGGCGCGGCGTCGCCGCGATCAACTATCCGACCGGCATGAATCTTGGCGGCGACCCGACCCAGGCGCTGGTCCATTCGACGCCGACCGGCAATTTCATGGTAACGCTGTCGAGCGTCGATCTCGGCCAGGGCATGAAGCAGATCATGGCGCAGATCTGTGCCGAGACGATCGGCGTGCCTACCGACCGCGTCGTCGTCGACACCGCCGACACCGACACCGGCCCGCACTGCATGGGCACCTTCGCCTCGCGTGGCACGCACCGCGCCGGCAACGCCGTCATCCAGGCGGCCAGGGAAGCCCGCCAGGTGATGCTGGAAGTGGCGGCCGAGGAGCTGGAAGTGAACGCCTCGGACCTCGAGACCGACGGCCAGGGCAACGTCCTGGTCAAGGGCGCGCCGCAAAGATCGATCTCGATCTTCGATGTCGCGCTGTCGGCGCATTTCAAGCGTGGCCGCTCGATTTCCGGCCGCGGCATGTTTTTGATCCCGCGCTCCTATCCCGAGAAAGAAACCGGCGCGATGAAACCGTCGACCTGCTATGCGCACGCCTGCACCGTGGCCGAGGTCGAGGTCGACGACGAAACCGGCGAGGTCACCGTGCTGACGGTGAAGAATGTCTTCGAGATCGGCCGCGCGCTGAACCCGAAAATGGTCGAGCAGCAGCTCGTCGGCGGCTCGTGGATGGGCATCAGCCACGCGCTCTACGAGACGACGGAACCCTATTACCCCGACCGCGATCATGGCGGCACCGACTTCAACCACTATCTGATGCCGGGACCAGGCGATCTTGCGCAAACCGAGATCATCGTGCTGGAGAGGCCCTCGGCCGACGGACCCTTTGGCGCCAAGGGGCCGGGCGAAATGTGCGCCAACCCGCAAATCCCGGCGGTCGCCAACGCGGTCTTCGACGCCGTCGGCGTGCGCATCGACACGCTGCCGATCACGCCGGAACGCATCCTGCGGGCGCTGAAGGCGCAAGCCTCGAACTGAGTGCTGGAAATGCCCAAAAGAAGCGCCCGGGCTAGAAGCGCCGACACTGTCGTGATCTCGCCGGAGGCGGTGGCATCGCGCCTCGCCGCCTCGCGCTATCTGGCCGATGAAAGCCTGGCCACCGCCATTTTCCTGGCGATCCGGCTGGGCAAGCCGCTGCTGCTCGAAGGCGCGCCGGGCGTCGGCAAGACCGAGGCGGCCAAGGCGATAGCCGAACTGCTCGGGCGCGACCTGGTGCGGCTGCAATGCTACGAAGGCATCGACGCCGCACACGCGCTATACGAATGGAACTACCAGCGCCAGTTGCTCGCCATCCGCCATGCCGGCGAGCATGAGGTCGACATCTATGACGACCGTTTTTTGATCGCGCGGCCGCTGCTGCAGGTGCTGAAGGCGCCGGAAAAGCGCGTACTGCTGGTCGACGAGATCGACCGTTCCGACCATGAGTTCGAAGCGCTGCTGCTGGAATTCCTGTCCGATTTCCAGATCAGCATTCCCGAGCGCGGCACCATCCGCGCCAAAGCGCAGCCGATCGTCGTCCTGACCTCGAACCGCACCCGCCAACTGGCGGAGGCGCTGCGGCGGCGCTGCGTCTACCACTGGATCACCTATCCCGACGCCGAGCGCGAGGCCGAAATCATCATGCTGCGCGCCGGCGACGTCGCCAACGCCACGGCGCGCGCCGTGGCTATGGCCGTGCGCGACATCCGCGCCCGCCCGCTGGCCAAGCCGCCCGGCATCGCCGAAGCGGTCGAATGGGCGAACGCCGCGACGATCCTCGAAAAGGGCGGCAGCCCGTGGCCGGAAGCGTTCCGCCGCGCCATCGGCGTGCTGATCAAGGATGAGGAGGACCTGTCCTACATCGCCCCCGAGCTTGGCCGGATCGTCGAGGAGGCATTGGCGTGAGCCCCGCGGCCCTACCCCGGGCGGCTGCACCCTTGCTCGGCTTTGGCCGGCTGCTGCGCCGCTACGGCTTTCCGGTTGCGCCCGAGCAGGTGTCAGGCTTCATGCAGGCGGTGACGCTGCTCGGGCCCCGCTCGATGGCCGACATCCACGAGGCCGCGCTTGCCACGCTGGCGCCGCCGCCCGACCGCCGCGACGAATTCGAGGCGCATTTCCAAAGTTATTTCTACGGCAACACGGTTGCCGTAGTCGAAGGCGAGGCCGACGAGGAAACCCGCATCAAGGATGACGGCGGCGCCAGCCACGAGGAGAACGAGGTGGCGCGTCAGGAGGAAGGCGGCGCGCTGTCGTCCGGCGCAGAACAGCTGAGCGCCCGCGACTTCCAGCGCGTCGGCGACGGGCTTGCCGCTTTCCGCCGCAAGCTCGCTAGCGCTCTGCCCGCCCGCCGCTCCTTTCGCACCGTGCGCACGCACGCACGCGGCAAGCTCGATCTGCGCCGCTCGCTGCGCGAAATCGTCAGTGCCGACGGCGATATACCGTCGCCGCTGCTGCGCCGCCGGCAGACCGTGCCGCGCAAGCTCTTGTTGCTGATCGACGTGTCCGGCTCGATGAAGCTCTACACATCGGAATATCTCAAGCTGGCGCATGCAGCGGTGCAAGGCGCGGACCGGGCTGAAATTTTCACCTTCGGCACGCGGCTGACCCGCATCACCACGGCGCTGCGCATTCGCGACCGCGACCAGGCGCTGGCGCGGGTGGCAGCACTGGTCGACGACTGGGACGGCGGCACCCGCATGGGACCGACGCTGCTCGCCTTCCTGTCGGTGCCGCGCTTTTCCGCATTCGCACGCGGGGCGGCGGTCGTCATCCTGTCGGATGCGCTGGAGCGCGGCGACCATGCCGAGCTTGAAATGGCGATGCGCCGGCTGAGCGCACGCGCCTTCCGGCTTTCGCTGGCGACGCCTCTGGCCGGCGACCCGCGCTTTCAGCCGGCGACGGCAGCACTTCGCGCCATCCTGCCGGTGCTCGACGATCTCGTCGACGGCTCATCGATCTCGGGTCTCAGCGATTTCATCCTGTCGCTCGCCCGCCCTGCCCCGACAGCCGCAGCAATCTGGAAAAGGGTTTCATGATGCAGAAGGCGATAGACGCGCATTTCCACATCTGGCGCCGAGAGGACCAGCCCTGGCTGCGCGGGCCGATGGTGCCGCGCATTTTTGGGCCCTACGAGCCGATCCGCCGCGACTACCCGATCGAGGAATTCCTCGCCGACCAGCAAAGCTCTGGCGTCGAGAAGGCGGTCTACGTCCAGACCAACTGGGCCAAGGAGGATTTCGAGAAAGAAGTCGCCTTGCTGCAGACGACGGCTAACGAAACCGGTTGGCCGCATGCCATCGTCGGCTATGCCGACATGACGGTGGACGATGTGCGCCATCAGGTCGACCGTCTGATCAAATACCCCCTGCTGCGCGGCGTGCGCATGCAGCTCCACTGGCATGAAACGCCGGCCTTCCGCTTTGCCGCCTCCGCCGACCAGGTCGTCGACCCGAAGGTGCGGGCCAATGTGGCGCGGCTGAAGGACTATGGTCTGACCTTCGACCTGCAGCTTTTCCCGGCTCAGATGAAGGACGGGCTGACGCTTGTCGGCGAAAATCCTGAAACCAATTTCATCCTCACCCATGCCGGCATGCTGACCGACATGTCGGAGCAAACCACGCAAGCCTGGAAGGCCGGCCTGCGCACGCTTTCAGCGGCGCCAAACCTCTACGCCAAGCTGTCCGGCCTCGGCACCTTCGTCCACCGCAACGACCCGGCGCTGATCGCCTACATCGTCGACAACGCAATCGACATCCTCGGCAGCGACCGTCTGATGTTCGGCTCCAACTTCCCGATCGAAAAGCTGTGGACCAGCCACGCCGAACTGATCAAGAAGCACCGGGAGGCGGTGGCCAAGCATGGTGCGGCGGCAGAGGCGGACATTTTTTGGAACACAGCGGAAAAGGTATATCGGCCGGTGTGACGCGCTGCCCCCCTTCCAAACACCCTTGTGGGAGAAGGTCACGCCCGATGGCCCGAAACCTCGGCGCCGGCGGCCAGCGGCAGCGCCAGGAAGCGGAACGAGGCCACGAGCCCGATGGCGCCGATCGCCAGCAAGGCGAGGCGGAAGTCGACCAGGTCGGGCGCCGCCCCGGCCCTGGCGATCTGCGACAGGTTGAGCAGCGCCGCGGCGACCGCCACGCCGAACAGCATCGCCACCTGCTGCAGCATGCTGGACAGCGTCGCCGCCGAGCTGCGCTGCGCCGAAGCGATATCGGCAAAGGCCAGCGTGTTGAGCGCAGTGAACTGCATCGACCGCGTCAGTCCGGCAATCAGCATCAGCGCCACCACCAGCGCTTGCGGTGTCTGCGGCGATATCGCCGCGCAGGCCATGATCGACAGCGATGCGATCACGCCGTTGACGACCAGCACCGAACGGAAACCGAAGCGCTTCAGCGTCGGCGTCGTCACCGTCTTCATGCCGAGATTGCCGAGGAAATAAGCCAGGATCAGCATGCCGGCATCGACGGGTCTCAGGCCGAATCCGACCTGGAACAGCAGCGGCAGCAGGAACGGCTGGGCGTTGATGGAGACCCGGAAAATGGTGCCGGCCGACAGCGTCGATATGGCGAAAGTCTGCACCTTGAATGCCGCAAGGTCGAGCAGCGGATTTTTGGCACGCGCCAGGTGCCGCACGGCCAGCCAGCCGATCAGGAGGCCCGCGCCAAGCAGCGCCACGGTCGGCAATGCGCCGTCTTGCGGATGGGCGATGCGCTCGAGGCCGTAGAGCATCGAGGCGAGCCCGACCGAGGTCACAAGGAAGCCTGGCCAGTCGAGCGGCCTGGTTTCGGAAGCGCGGTCGCCGGGAATGAAGCGGGCGACCAGCGCCAGGCCGGCCGCGCCGAGCGGAATGTTGATGAAGAAATTCCAGTGCCAGGACAGATAGGTGGTGATGAAGCCGCCAAGCACCGGCCCGATCACCGGCGCAAATAGCGCCGGCCATGTGATCAGCGCGGTGGCGTTGAGAAGCTCGGACTTCGAGGCGTTGCGCAGCACCAGGATGCGGCCGACCGGTGTCATCAGCGCACTGCCCACGCCCTGCACGGCACGCGCGGCGACGAACTGGGTCAGGTTCTGCGAGATGCCGCAGGCGATCGAGGCCAGCGTGAACAGGGCGATCGCCACAAGGAAAATGTTGCGCGCGCCGAAGCGGTCGGCGAGCCAGCCGGACAGCGGCACGAACACCGCCATGGTCAGCATGTAGACAGTGATGCCGATGCTCATCGCCACTGCCGGCACGCCGAAGGATTCTCCCATCTGCGGCAGCGATGTCGAGATGATCGTCGAATCCAGAAGCTGCATGAAGAAGGCGACGGCGACGATCAATGCCACGCGCCGCGCCTGCCGCGCCGCCGTCGCGGTTTCGGGCAAGGCTTTGTTTTCGGGAATGGCGGTCATGCGCAGAACTGTACGAAAGTTTTTCCCGCGCCACTGGGAACCAGGCGATTGTCCGGCAAATCGATGACGGACCGGTTTGAACAGCATTTGGGCGACGACGTCCAGACATGGCCCAACAAACTTTCGTGTCGTTTCGCGACCTGTCACGGCGGAGAAGGTATCTCCCCTGTTGTGGGAGAAGGTCACAGCAGGTCCTGGCCGGAGCATCTCATCCGGCGTCGATCTTCTCCATGAACTGACCGAGCTGATCCGGGTCCATATGCACCACATGCTTGTCTTCGGGATAGGCCAGGCTGTTGACGTCGGCGACATATTCGGAAAAAGCAGCGATGCGTTCCGCCTGTAGGCGGTCATATTCGGCGGCAAAATTGCGATAGACCTTGGAATGGCGCGGCATGTGGCCACGGTTCTGGCCAAGGATGTCGTCGGCGAACAGATATTGCGCGTCGCAGCCGGTGCCGGCCCCCATCGACAGCATGATCAGCGAGGTTCGCTCCGAAATCGCCTTGGCCACCTCGACCGGCACCACTTCGATCTCGGCGCCGATCGCGCCGGCCGCTTCGTATTGCTTGACTGCCTCGAAAATCTGCATGGCGCTGTCGGCGGTTTTGCCGACAGCCTTGAAGCCGCCGGTCCAGGTGGCGCGCGACGGAATCAGGCCGACATGGCCGATCACCGGGATATTGTCATCGGCCAGCCGTTTGACAGTGGCAAAGCCGGCGCTGCAATAAACCGCGTCGGCGCTCGCCTTGTAGAGCCGGAACGCCCAGCGGACGAAATCGTCGGCTGTGCCGATCTCGTAGAAATTGTCGCCCGGCATGGTGAACAGGCTGGGTGCGGCATCGCGGTATTGCGGATCGAGCACCAGTTCCGGCGGCACCGAGACTATGTCGACCCCGGCTCGTTCGGCGGCCTCGGCCTCGTCCATCGTCAGCACCCGCAGCATGGTCAATTGCCGCTTGCCCTTCATGGCGCGCAGGTCTGCCACCGTCGGTCTTTTCCGGCTCATCGATTCTGGTCCCTATATTACGTGAATGGAAGGCCGGTCAGGCGATCTGGATCATCACCTTGCCAGCTTCGACCTTCACCGGATAGGTCTGCAGATTGACGCAGACGGGCGCGCCCTTGGCCTGGCCGGTCTTGTAATTGAAGCGGCCATTGTGCTTGGGGCATTCGATGATGTCGTCCATGACAAGCCCATCGGCCAGATGCGCCTTTTCATGTGTGCAAAAGCCGTCGGTAGCGAAGAATTCGTCATCCGGCGAACGGTAGATCGCGAAGCTGCGGCCGTCATGATCGAAGCGGATGACATCCTCTTCGTCGACATCGTCCACAGTGCACGCCTCGACCCAATCGGCCATCTCTATTTTCTCCCGAATTTTCGCCTTGCGCTGCTGCACAGTGCTATTCAGCTGCTGCCGACATGTTCACTTCGTGGAACTCGCCACGATAGGTCCGTGCCGTCGGCGGCAGTTCGCGCTTGAGGAAATAGTCCTCATATTTGAGCTGCCTGAGCAGGACCGGCCAAACCTCGCGATAGGCATGCCACATCGATGGGTTCGGCTCCGGCAGATCGTGTCTGATCAATTCGTGCAGCCTGGGCAGCGCGTGATAGGGCACCATCGGAAACATGTGATGCTCGACGTGGTAGTTCATGTTCCAGTAGATGAACCGGCTGATCGGGTTCATGTAGACGGTCCGGCTGTTGAGCCGATGATCGACCACATTGTCGGCCAGGCCGATGTGCTGCAGCAGGCCGGTCAGCACCATATGCCAGGTGCCGTAGAGGCGCGGCCCGCCGATCAGCACCAGCGGTATCCACGACTGCATAGTGAGGGCGAGCGCAATCGTGGCGATGTAGATGGCGACATGCCAGCGCGCGGCGATGACGGCCTTGAGCTGTTCCATCTCGGGCACGTAGCTTTTCTCGTCCGGCGTCAGCTTGCCGAACGCCTGGCGTGCCAGTGCCGGAAGCGAATAGCGAAAGTCGAGGATACCGGTGAAGGCGAGTGCGGTGCGCAGCAGGTCCGGCGGGCGCATCACGGCGATCTCGGCATCGCGTCCGACGATGATGGTGTCGGTGTGGTGGCGGGCATGGCTCCAGCGCCAGGTCACCGGGTTGCGCATCAGCATGAAGCTGGCAATCTGGTAGACGACATCATTCATCCAGCGCGTGCGGAAAGCCGTGCCGTGGCCGCATTCGTGCCAGCGCGAATCGCTGGCCGAGGCATAGAGCACGCCATAGGCGAAGAAGAACGGCACGCACCACCAGGTGCCCCAGAAGTAAACGCCGCCGGCGGCGGAGACCAGGATGGCGCCCAGCCAGATGGCCGTGTCGCGGATTGCCGGACTGTCGGAACGTTGCATCAGTTCCTTCATCGTCTTGCGCGGCACCTCGGTATGGTACCACTCCGCCGAGGCTAGCCCGGTCTCGATCGCAATCCGCGTGCTTTCGCCGACCAGGCTGTAATCGCGCTTCACCTTGCCAGCCATTGTGACCTCCAATTTTCGAACCGCCGCGAGCCCTCTCCACTCCGGCCAAGGCCAGCCTTCCAACCGGTGTTTCGCACCGCCTTCGCCATTGTCACGACCTGCCTCCGAGAACAGGAAAATGACCCGATGGCCGCGGATAATCCTCCCGCGGCTGCCTGGCAATCGCTGCGATCCGGCTCTCGGCGGCGGCGATCTCGCCGGCGCCGTCGAGAACCCGAAACACCGCTTCGTACGAACGGCTTTCGCCGTGCTCCAGCCAGATCATCTCGCCGCGTTCGCGCGCTGCCAGATTGCCCAGCACATGATGCGTCGACGGCTCGATGCCGAGCGCATAATGCCCAGCCTGGAAATTCTGCCACTCATAGGCGCAAGGCAACTGGTGCTTGCGGGTGACGACTTCGAGACCGAGGCCGAGACGGTCGTTGACCACCGCCACCGGCACGTCGCCGTTGGCGTCGGCGCCGAGTTCGTGCTGCCAGACCTGTTCCGTGAAGCCCAGTTGCGGTGCCGGCGCCGTGCGGTAGCCGACCTTCTGCGCCTCATAGCGCTCGCCGGCATGGCCCGCCCAGACGACGTCGCGGATCGGCGCCAGGTAGCGCGAGCCCTCGTCGAGCACCGGATGGCTGACATTGATGTGATAAAAGTACATATGCGGCGTGCGGCTAAAACCGTGATTGACGACGCGGTCCGACAGCCGGATCTCGTTGCCGCCGACATCGGCCTCGATCCGCCGCAGCAGATGCAGATCCTCGCCGAACACCGTCGACTGCTGAACGAAGCCTTCGGCCCACAGCACGCAGCGGTCGCCGTCCCATGTCTCGCCATAGCCGGTCAATCGCGCCGGGATGGTGCTGACGCGGCCATGCAGCGAATGGCGCACCGTCTTCTTCGGCGGATAATTGTAGCTGTCGGCGGGGACCTCGTTCATGAACAATATATGGTCAAGGCCGCAGGTCAGCAGCAGGCCGGAAAACGACCGCGCCCAGGCCAGCCCCTCCTCGCCTTCATATTCGTGCAGACCGGGATGGCGAAAGCCGCTCGGCGAATGCCAGCCGATCGCCTGGCCCCTAAAATCGCAATCGGCGATGTCGAGCGCCCGGTCGACCAGCGCGGTGAAGCGCAGGCCGGAGCCGGTGCGGAATTCGAGCATGCGGATGCCGCGCTCCACCCCGTCGCCGAGCGTCATCAGCCGCACGCCGGCGAATTGCGACAGCATGCCGGACCGTTCCGATACCTGCCGGCGCGAAAGCGTCTTGCCGTAAAGTTCTACCATGTGACGGCCAGTTCCTTCACTTCGCTCTCGTCTCCTTGAGCAGGGCCGACATGTCGGCGCCGGTGATGATACTCTCCACCGTCAGCAGATCGGTATCGGCGACCGTCTGCTCGGCGACGATCTCGCCACGGCGCATGACGATGATGCGGTCGGCGACCTGGAAGACATGATGGATGTTGTGGGTGATCAAAAGCACCGAATGGCCGGCGGCGCGCATCTCCTTGACGAAACGCAGCACGCCGTGCGTTTCCTCGACGCCGAGATTGTTGGTCGGCTCGTCGAGGATGATGACCTTGGCGGCGAACTGCATGGCCCGCGAAATGGCGATCGACTGGCGCTCACCGCCCGACAGCGTGCTGACCAGCGCATCGGCGTCGAGTTTTTTCGAGATGCCGACGCGCTTCAAAAGTGCCGCGGCGGCATCACGCAGCTTGGCGAGGTCGAGCGGCGCGAACACGCCCAGCCATTTCAGATTGACCGGCTCGCGACCGAGAAAGAGATTGCGCGCGATGCTCAGGTCCGGCGCCAGCGACGTGTCCTGGTGAATGGTCTCGATGCCGAGATCCATGGCGCCGCGCGTCGAGCGGATCGAGACTTTTAGGCCGCGCACATAAATGTCGCCGCGGTCGACGGGGAAGACGCCGGAGATCGCCTTGATCAGCGTGGATTTGCCGGCGCCGTTGTCGCCGAGCAAGGCCACCACCTCGCCCTCGTTGAGGGTGAAGGAGGCGCTCTTCAGCGCGCGGACGCTGCCGAAGGATTTTTGCAGATTGTGCAGTCGAAGCACTTCCATGGTCAGCTCCTGGCGGCGTTCTTCTGCAGCAAAGCGTGCAGGATGAGCATGGCAAGGATGATGACGCCGACGAAGATATTGTAGGCGAGGCCGGGCACGCCGATCAGCACGATGCCGTTGCGGATGCTGCGCAGCATCAGCGCGCCGACGATGGTGCCCAGGATGGTGCCGCGCCCGCCGGTCAGCGCCGTGCCGCCGACCACCACCATGGCGATCACTTCGAGCTCGTATCCGGTGCCGGCCACTGGCGAGGCGGCCGAGATGCGGAACGCACTGATCATGCCGGCCAGACCCGCCAGCACCGAGGTCAGGATGAACAGCCAGACCTTGACCGCGTCGGCCGGCACGCCACGCGCCACCGCAGCGTTGCGGTTCGAACCGATGGCGCTGATCCAGTTGCCGAGCTTGGCGTAGTGCAGCACGTAGATCGCCAGCAGCGACAGGCCGATGAACCACCACAGCGAGGTATAGAAACGGAACGTTCCGATATTGAAGCTGCCGGCCAGCAGTGTCACGAAAAAGCCAGGCTGGTCCCAGGATTTCAGCGGAAAGCCTTGCGTGATGTAGAGCGCAGCACCTCGCACGACGAGCAGCATTGACAGCGTCACCAGGAACGAGGAGATGCCGATCTTGGTGACGATCAGCCCGTTGACCGCACCGATCGCTATGCAGAGCAGCAGGCCGGCAAGCAGCGCGATGCCGATATCGAACCCGCCGTTCTGCACCAAAAGCATGACGACGACCGGCGCAAGGCCGAACACGGCGCCGACCGAAAGGTCGAACTCGCCCGCCGTCAGAAGCAGCGTCATGCCGAGCGCGATGATGCCGAGTTCGGGCAGGAACGCCATCATGTTGGAGATGTTGAGCGGCGACAGGAAGTTCCCGTCGGCGATCGCGAACATCGCCAGCAGGACAATCAGGATGACGAGCGAAGAGAATTGCGGCGAGCGGATCAGGCTCGACCTGCGTTTGGAGCGCGGCATTTCCTGTTCTGCGGCGATAGTCATGACTGCTTGGACCATATCTCAGCTTGACGCCCGCCGCCTGCGCAGCGGGCGTCAGTTTCAATCACTTGTCGTAGAGTTTCAGGATCGGTTCGACGCTCGATGCGTCGTAGAGGCTGAAAGTGTGAATGTCGTAGCCGATCGGTTCGCCCGCGGCGGCAAGCCCGAGCAGCGCCACCGGCATGAAGCCCTGCGCCGACGGGAATTGCCAGGCAGCCGCGTTGACGAAGCCGGTCTTGACGGCTTCGGCGGTTTCCCTGGAATTGCCCCAGCCGACGACCGGGATCTTGCCGGCCGGAACGCCGGCGCCGTCGAACACCCGCTTGACGCTGGCCGCCACGGAATCGCCGAGCGCGATGATTGCCGGCGGATTGTTGGCGACCATGTAGTCGGTCATCTTGGCGATGATGCCGGCCGGATCGGTGCCGCAATCGACCACGTCGTATTTGATGCCGAGCGGATCGAAGACGCTGGCGATCCCTTCGGTCTCGAGCTGCTGATAGCTGGCGCCCGGCACCTCGACCGGCAGGAACACCTTGTCGCCCTGCTTCACCATCTTGTGGTCGACCAGATATTTCGCCCAGATGACGCCGGCTTGCCTGAGGTCGGCGCCGACATAGGCCTGCCGGCCGGTTGCCGGATCGTCGGTGTTGAAGAACACGATCGGGACGCCAGCCGCCTTGGCTGCCTTGACCTCCTCGGTCCACAGGCCGGGCTGCGCCGAGGTGGTGGCGATGCCGTCCGGCTTGGCGGCAAGTGCGGAGTTGAAGGCCTCCTTCTGCGCCGCCATGTCGCCGCCGCTGAACGAGATCTTGCAGGTCACCTTGAGCTGGTCGCAGGCCTTGGTCGCGCCTGCATTCCAGTCGATCCAGAAGGCGTCCGACGGGCCGCCATGCGATAGCAGGTAGAACGTCTTCTGAGCATCCTGCGCCAGCGCCGGTTCAGCCAGTGCAACACCGGCGAATACGGTCGCCGCAGCCGCGATTTTCGATACGAATTTCAACATTCTCTTCCTCCCTTTGTTGTGGCCGTCACAGTCCGTTGGCGCGGAATTTCTCGTCGAGGAATTTCTTGGCGCGCGGCACGTCGTCCTCCGAAAGGTGCTCGATGATGACCGGGATGTTCGGGTGCTTTTCGGACAGCCGCTTGAGATAGAGGTCGTAGTTCAGCGAACCGAGGCCGGGCGCCGGCAGCTCGATCTCGCCGACACCGCGAAAAGTGTGGCTTTCCAGCGCATCCTCGTCGCCGATATCGGCGTGCTTCTCCGACTTGTCGCCGCCCGAGCGCTTGACGTCCTTGGCGTGGGCTATTTTGATCTTGTCGGTCAGGGTGTCGAATACCTGGTTCAGGATCTGGTCCATCCTGTCGATGTTATGGGTCTCGAAATAGTTGGTCGGATCCATCAACAGGCCGAGGCCGGGATGGTCGACCTGCGCGAACATCTTCACCGTCTCCTCGACCGAGCCGACGACATTGTTGACATAGGTTTCGAGCAGGAACACCGCGCCGTGGTCGTAGGCGGTCTGGGCAAGGTCGGCGATGACCTTGCGGCATTCCTCAAAACCTTCCTCGGTCTTGTTCTTGGGATGGTGCACCCAGTCGGATTCGGTGTTGTAGGTGCCGGTTTCCGAGATCACGTAAGGCGAGCCGAATTCTCGCGCATTGCGGATGATCTCCTTGAGATAGCCGACGCGCCTCTCGCGCTCGCCGATGTCCGGATGAATGATGTTGGTGTAGCCCGACACGCAGCACACCGGCAGGTTGTGGTCGCGGAAGGTGTCGCGAACCGTCCTGGCCTTGTCCTTGGTGATCTGCCCGGCCGACAGGTCGATATCCCTGAAATGCAGGTCGAGCTGCACCGTGTTGAAATCGAGCGCACGGATCTTTTGCGCGGTTTCCTTGAGGCCGTACGGGAAATAGCCCGTGAAGATACCTGCCTGCATCATGATGTGAAATCCTCCCTGTAAGTGATTCAGTTGATTGGGTTTATCGAGATTTCGGACAGCTTGACCGTGCGGCGCTCGTCGATCGAGCGATAGCCGGCTTCGATCAGCGCCATGGTCTTGACGTTGTCGGCGACGGAAAGTGCCGGCGGCTCACCCGTCTTGACCGCATGCTGGAGTTGCTCCATCACGCCGATGAAGGCATGCGGGAACCACATCGTCTCCCAGCTAGGGGTGACCCATTCACCGCCGGTGGTCTCGGTCGAGGCATAGGTCAGCGTCGAGGCCGAACCCGTCGGCCAGCCTATCGTGCCCTTGGCGACGCCCTTAGTGCCGTCGACGCGCCAGTTGATGTGCTGGTCGTCCTTGTAGCCGTCCTGGCGCGGGCCGGACCAGACATCCTCCAGCGACACAGCGAGCACGCCGGACGGAAACCGCAGCGTCGAAACTGTGATGCCGTCGGAATGGTCGAAGCGCGTGCGCGGATCCTTGCGCGTCAGCGTGGTGATCTCGTCGGGATCGCCGAACAGAAAACGCAGCACATCGAGATGGTGGACGCTCATATTGGCGAGCGTCAGCCGGTCGTAGTCCTCGAGAAACGTCTGCCAGTGCGGGATCGCATGCATGTCGATCTGGGCGAAGACGATGTCACCGAGCGCGCCGCTGTCGATGATCTGCTTCAGCACCCGCATCGACTGGTCGTAGCGCATGTTCTGGTTGACCGAGAGGATCTTGCCGGCCACGGCCGCCTCGTCGCGCAGTTTGACCGCTTCATCGAGCGACAGCGCCAGCGGCTTTTGCGCCAGGATCGCCTTGATATGCTGCTGCTTCAGCGCATGGCGGATCAGCGCCGGCTGCTGGTCCGGCGGAAACGCAAGGTCGATGATCTCGACGTTTTTGTCCTCGATCAATTGTTCCGGCGTGTCGTGGACGGTCGGGATCTCCCAGCGCCTGGCGACCCTCTCGGCGCTGGCCTTGGTCCTGGAGGCGATCGCCACCACGGGAAAACCAGCTTCCTTGTAGGCGGCAAGATGGCATTCGGCCATGATCATGCCGGCGCCAACGCAGCCGATCCTGTAGTCCCTGGTGCGGACTTTAACGTCCGGCTCGAAGCCGTTTCTTGGCCCGCCTTCGCTCGCCATGTCTTCCTCCCGAACCTCGTTGCTTGCGGTCGCCGTCATCTTGCCAGTGCTCCCCCGCTTTGCCCGAAATAATGCACCCTGCCCGGCTCGCAGGATATCGCCACCATCGCATCCGGCCTGATGTCCGGCTGGCCGCGCAGCAGTGCCCGCAGGCGCGCCTGCCCGGCAGCGAGTGTCACCACGGTGTAGCCGCCGAGCGGCTCGACCTCGAACACTCGTGCCGGGCGGCCCGCGCGCCCAACCGACATTCCGCCATCCGATATTTCCCCATCCAGCCAGGGCCGGACCTTGATGTCTTCCGGCCTGAGCCCGATCTCGACGGCATCGGCCGGCGCGGCCTTGTCCGCGATGCGGATCGCGCCTTCGGCCGCCTCGACGCCTTCCGCGCTGCGCACCGACTTCAAGATGTTCATCATCGGCGAACCGAGCAGCCGCGCGACATAGGTGCTGGCCGGCCGATCATAGATCTCGGCCGGCGCGCCGGTTTGCCTGATCCTGCCGTTTTCCAGAATGGCGATGCGGTCGGCGACAGACATCGCCTCTTCCTGGTCGTGCGTGACATAAATCAGCGTCTTGCCAAGCTCGCGCTGGATGCGCTTCAGCTCGACGCGAGTCTCCTCGCGCAGCCTGGCATCGAGCGCCGAGATCGGATCGTCCATCAGATAGGCATTGGGGTCGCGCACCAGCGCCCGGGCAATCGCCACGCGCTGCCGCTCGCCGCCCGAAAGCTGCGCCGGCGGCTTGTGCAGGATGTGGCCGATATGCAGCTTGGCCGCGACGTCATCGACACGTCTTACGATATCGGCCTCGGCGACCCGGCGTTCGACCAGGGGAAAGCGGACATTGTCGCGCGCACTCATATGCGGAAACAGCGCAAGGTTCTGGAACACCATGGCGACATTGCGCTCGGCTGGCGACACCGTATTGACCGGCCGGCCGCCGATCAGGATCTCGCCACTATCGGGGGTTTCCAGTCCGAGCACCAGGCGCAGTATCGTCGATTTGCCGGATAGCGGCGGGCCGAAGAAGCAGTAGAACTCATTGTCGTTGACAGTGAACGAGGCGTCGTCGACGGCGAGCGTGTCGCCATAGCGTTTCGTCACATTGCGGAAGACGATATCGGCCATGGTCTCAGCCCGCCTTGATGGCGCGACCAGTGCCAGCGTCGAAGACGCGCACCGACTGCGCGGCCGGCGCGACAACCGCTGGCTGCCCGATCGCCAGCCCGACATCATTGTCGAACACCGCCTTCACCGCGCTCTCGCCCTGGCCGAGATGGACGATGGTGCGCGCGCCGATGCGCTCGACGAACGTTACCGGCATCGACAGGCCGCGGTCTGAGAGAATCACCTGCTCCGGCCGAAAGCCGTAGAGCACATCTCCGCGCGCGGCCCTCACTGCCGCGGCGAGATTGTCCGGCAGCGGCGGCGTGACACCGAGCGGGCCGAGGTCGATGACCAGGCCCCGGTCGCTTTCCGCCGGCCTGCCCCTCAGCAGGTTCATGCCCGGCGCGCCGATGAAGCGGGCAACAAAGACGTTGGCCGGATCGTTGTAGACCTCGAGCGGCGTGCCGATCTGCTGCAGCACGCCATGGTCCATCACCGCGATGCGATCGGCCATGGTCATCGCTTCGAGCTGGTCGTGGGTGACATAGACCATGGTCTGCCGGAACTGCCGCTGCAGCTGCTTCAGCTCGGTCCGCATCACCGCCCGGAAGGCGGCATCGACATTGGACAGCGGCTCGTCTAGCAGGAAGATCGCCGGCTCCATGATCGCCGAGCGGCCGATCGCCACCCGCTGCAATATGTTGACCGACAGCCTGTCGGCCTTGCGGTCGAGCAGCGCAGTCAGCTGCAGCATCTCGGCAATGGCGCCGACGCGACGGTCGATCTCGGCCTTTGGCGCGCCGCGCATTTTGGGGCCGTAGGCGAGGTTCTGCCGCACGCTCATGTGGGTGAAGATCGCGTAGTTCTGGAAGACGAAGCCGACGCCGCGGCGTCCCATCGGCACGCCTTCCATGTCGCGCTCGCCGAACAGGATCTTGCCGCTGGTCGGCTCTTCCATGCCGGCGATCATGTTCATCGTCGTCGACTTGCCGCAGCCCGACGGCCCGAGCAGCGCCATGAACTCGCCGTCGGCGATGGCAAGATCCATCGTCTTCAGCGCGGTGAAGTCGCCGAACTTCTTGACCAGGTTCTGCAGGTGGATGGCGCTCATGCCGTCACCTCGCGTGCCCGGGCCATGCGCTTCATGGCAAACACCGCGGCTATGGACAGCACGATCAATATGGCCAGCGCGATCGCCGCGACATAGCCCCAGATCAGGTCCTGGGTGGTGAGCTTGTAGATATAGACGGAGATGGTTTCGGTGGCGACGCCGGGACCGCCGCCGGTCATGATGTAGAGTGTGTCGAAGATCTTGAAGTTCTCGATCACCCGGATCGCCAGCGCGATGATGATGATCGTCTTCATCTTCGGCAGCACGATGGTGACGAAGCGCTGCCAGGGATTGGCGCCGAGCAGCGTCGCCGCCTTGATCTGGTCTTCGGGCACGCCGACCAGGCCGGCAAGCAGGATGAGGAACATCAGCGGAGTCCACTGCCAGATATCGGCGACCATGACGGCGATGAGCGCCAGCGTCGGGTCCGACAGCCAGGCGATGGTGACGGGAAAGCCTGATAGCGCCGACAGGATGTCGTTGACCGGGCCGCCCGACTGGAACAGCATGAAGAACATGTAGCCGGCCACCGCCGGCACCACCATCATCGGCATCAGCAGGATCGAATAAAAGATCCGCTTGCCCGGAAACTCGTCGGCAAACAGCGTGGCGAGCGCCAGGCCGAGCAGGAATTCCGCCGGCACGCAGACGATCATGACGATGGCGGTGCGGTTCAACGCGCTCCAGAAGCGAGCGTCGGCGGCAAGGTCGGTGTAGTTGGCAAAATTGTTCCACAGCGACCAGGCGCTCCACCAGCCGAGTCCCGAGAGCGGCGACCAGTCGGTCAGGCTGATATAGAGCTGCATCAAGAGCGGGAAGACCGCGATGAACAGCACCAGGATCTGCGCCGGCAAGGTCAGCCGGAAACCGAGCTTTGCCCCTTCGTCACGCAATGCCGACTTTGCCTTGGCCGGGTGACTGTCGTCTTCCGGGATGGGGGCCTGCTCCGAAATTGCGGCAGTCGCGGCGCTCATTGCTTGAGCGCCCCGAAGGTCAGCCCGCGCACCAGATGGCGCTGGATGGCGATACCCATGATCACAGGCGGCACCGCGGCGATCAGGCCGAGAGCTGCCTTGGCGCCATAGAGCTGCCCGGTCATCGAGGAGGACAGCGAGGCCATGTAGACGGGGACCGTCACCCATTCGCGCGTCGTCAGAAGCAGCGCGATCAGATAGTCCGACCAGTTGAGGATGAAGACGAACAGCGCGGCACTGGCCAGCGGCGCGCGCATCATCGGCAGCGTGATGCGGGTGAAGACGCGCAGCCGCGAGCAGCCCTCGACCAGCGCCGCTTCCTCGATCTCGCGCGGCATGTCGTCGAAGAACGTCTTCATCAGCCAGAACGCAAAGGGCAGCGTGACGATGCCGTAGATCAGCGACAGCCCCCACCAGCTGTCGGTAAAGTTGAGAAAGGCCCACATGATCATCACCGGGGTCATCACCGCCATCGGCGGAAACAGGCGGAGCTGGATCAGCGCCAGCGGCAGGTTCTGGCCAGAGCCGAAGCGCGACAGCCCGTAGGCCGCCGCGGTGCCCGCCGACATGGCGATCGCCGTTCCGAAGGTGGCCGACAGCAGCGACGACAGGATCGGCTTCAGGGCGGTGCGGTCGAGCGCGACGATCAGGTTGTTGGTCGATTCACCGAAGACGAAGCGGAAATTGCTGAGCGTCGGATCCTTCGGCCACCAGGTCAGCTCGGCGCCGGTCGCCGACCATTCGGCGATCGGCTTGAAGGCCATCGACACCATCCACAGGATCGGCACCAGCGTCACCGCGATGGCGGCAAGGATCGCTGCATAGCGGAATGTTTCGAAGGGAACGGAACGCTTCATCTTGCCGCTTTGCTGGTACCATCGTTTGCGGAGGCGAAGCGCAACTCCTCGCCTCCATTCGGATCCTGGGAGGAGGATCAGCTGACCGGATCGAGAACGGTGGGCCAGGCCTCCTTGTTGGTCTTGATGGCTTCGAGAAGCTTCTCCTCGCCGGTGCGGCGGGCGATCTTCTTCCATTCCGCCTCGGTGTCGGCCATCGCCTGCTCGGCGGTCTTGGCCTTGGTCAGTGCGGCGACGAGGTTCTCGTCCAGCGCGTTGTGGAAGGCGGTGGCGCCGGGATAGTTGATGGTCGGCACGGTGCGGGCGACCGTCTCGCGCACCACATCCATGTGGTAGGCGTGATAGGTCTGGCGGACCAGCGGGTCGGAGAAATCCGACAGCCGGAACGGATCGAAATAGCCGCCCGGATTGGCGGTCATCCAGGCATAGATGCGGCTCGAACCGAGCCACTGCAGGAACAGGTAGCAGGCCTCCGGATTCTTGGCCTGCGACGAGACCGAGGCCGACAAATTGAGCCACAGCACCGAGCGGCTGATCAGCTTGCCGTCGATCTCGCGGCCGGGCGGCAGCATCGAGCCGATCTTGCCGGTGACAGCTGAATCCTTGTTGCCGGCATTGTCGAGGAATTTTGGCAGGTTGGAGAAGGCGCAGGTCATCGCGGCGCCGCCCTTGGCAAAATTTCCGTACTGCTCCGGCCAGCCCCAAGAGATCGCATCCGGCGAATGATGGGCCAATGAGGCGATGTACTCGTTAACAGCAGCAATGCCTTGCTGTGAATTGATCAGCGGCCTGCCGGTATCGTCGAACAGGAACTGATTTGGCGAAGCCATTGAAACATAACGCTGATACCAGTTGGTGTAGCCCCAGCCCTGGTTGCGCAGATCGGTCGAACCGAACAGACCCTTGTCCGGGCGATGGAAGAAGGCGGCGATCTCGTCATGCTGCTTCCAGGTCTTCGGCGGCGCCAGTTCATAGCCATGCTTGTCGGAGAAGGCTTTCTTCTCGGCCGCGTCGCCGAACAGATCGGTGCGATAGACCCAAGTCTGGAAATCGCCGTCCAGCGACACGCCATAGGTCGAGCCGCGATACTGGTTGAGCAGCGAGACGCCCTTGGCGCCGTCGACATAGCCGCGCTCGGGGTCGTCCCATTCCGGCTTGTACTGGGCGACGAAGTCGTCGAGCTTCAGGATGCCGCCGGTTTCGGCGAGATCGCCGAGACGGTTCCATTCCACCGCGTAGATGTCATAGGCCCCACCCTTGGTGGAGATGTCCTGCATCGTCTTGGTGAATTCCTGGCCGTTCGGCACGCCGACGATCTCGAGCGGAATGCCGGTTTCTTTCTCCCACAGATCCTTGATCGAGGGCGCGCCGGCGGGAAATGGCTGCGTCAGCTGGCCGATCGAGCCGTCGGACAGGCCAAGCACGATCTTGGCCGGCGCCTTGCCGGCCCCCTTCATCGCTTTGGCCGCCTCGATGGCGCGGCCTTCCGGCGTGTCGGGACCATACTGATAGCGCTCCGAGCCGTCGAAGCCGGTCGGGCCGCCGATCATGCCCGGCGCCAGCGCATCGGCCGCATAGGCGCGGCTGGGGCGGATGAATTTCGGCGCGATACCTGCGGCGGCAACAAGCACGGCCGCCTTTCCACCGGACGCCAGCAGACGGCGCCGCGACATGCGGATCATATCAGACATTGGAACTCCTCCCTCGGGGGCCTTGTTCCTCCACGGCCCCTATGATGGATATTGACGGCACCGGGGGAAGGCTGTCAACATCATAAATAATCAAAACACGTCACAACATCGCAAATGGAGGAAAAATGCAGTCGATCATCATCGCCCCATCGCACTCGCTGCTGGATTTTGAGGGGCTTGAATTTGAGGGGCGGCGCGGCTCGACGATTTGGCGTAGCGCCAGCTTGCGCATCGGCTAAGGCCGGATACATCATTTCCCATCAGAATCGCGGATGGCATCAAGCGGTCGTCCGGCATTCGAACCGTTGAACGCGCGATTTTGATGCGCGGTAGCGCGCAAGCAGTGAGGTGATCGACTGTGCGGTCCACCCTGACAGACATAGCCCGGGAAGCCGGCGTTTCAGCCGCGACGGTCGATCGTGTGCTCAACAACCGCGCCGGGGTCAGGGCGCGCACCCGCGAGGTCGTGCTGGAGACGGCGCAGCGGCTGGGCTACATCGCTGAGAATTCGAACAGCCCGACCCCGCGCCACGCACCGCCCGGCGATGTCATACGGCTCGACTTCGCCCTGCCCGCCGGCACCAATTCCTTCATCAAGATGCTGCACCGGCATATCGAGGCGCAGGCGCAATCGCGGCCAGACCTCGATGTTCGCGTCGCCACGATCGAAGGCTTCAATCCCGACCGGCTTGCCCGCCTGCTGCAGGAATTGCGCGGCCAGACGCAGGGCGTCGGCGTCATCGCGCTCGATCACCCGACTGTCCGCGAGGCGATCCGTTCGCTGTCGGCCAGCGGCGTCAAGGTCGTCACCATAGCGTCCGACATCCTGCACGTGCCGAGGGTCGCCTATATCGGGATCGACAACCGCGCCGCCGGCCGGCTCGCCGGCTATCTGCTCAACCGCTTCATGGGCGCCGGTCGTCCGGGCAAGGTCGCGCTGTTCGCCGGCTCGCTCTCCTATCGCGGCCATGAGGAACGTGAAATGGGGTTCCGCCACATATTGACGGAAGAATCGCCCAACCTGCAGATCGTCGAGATGCGCGAGATGCTCGACGACCGGGAAAAGGCCTATGCGGAGGCCTCCGCCCTGCTGGACCGGCATCCGGACCTGGCCGCGATCTACAATGTCGGCGCCGGCAACACCGGCATCGCCCGCGCGCTCAAGGAGCGAGGGCGGGCGCTGTCGACCGTGTTTCTCGGCCATGAAGTGACGGAAGGCACCAAGGAGCTTTTGCTCGACGGCACGCTCGATGCAGTGATCGACCAGAATCCGCGAGTCGAGGCCCGCGAAGCGCTCAACACCTTGACCCACGCGGTCAGGGGCTTGCCCTACGAGTTGCACCAGCCGAGGCTGCAGGTGATCTTCAGGGAAAGCATCCCGGAGATCTGAACGGCCTGTGGCACTGTCAACACGGCCTAGATTCTGCTCACCATCGCTTGCGCACCCTCAGCCATGCCAATCGCGATCCGGTCGCCGGAGACAATGCCCGATATGTCGCAGACGACCAGCGGCATGCTGATTTCGTAGAGGAACTCGGCGACGATGGCGCCGACGGCCAGGATCGGATCGGGCCGCTGCAGGATGATGCCGGCCGGCGCCGTGCCCCTGCGGATCGCCTCGGCCAGGACCGACGACGAGGACGACGACCCCCGCCCGGATGCCATCACCAGGATCTTGCCGGCGACGTTGCCGCCCGGGTGCGAACGGTCGATGATGTCGCCCGTTTCGGCATCGACGCCACCCCAGAAGCTGAGCGCATGCGACAGCACCAGCGCCGATCCCTGCGCCTCGCCGGCAAGCTGGAACGTGCCGACTCTGTTCAGCGCTCGACCGTCCTGTTGGCTCATCGCGCGCCTCGCACGACGCGGCCGGCAGCGGCCGAGTGAACGCAGTCTTCCAGGTCGCCGAAGGCCACTGTCACGCCGATATTGCCGGGCGCATAATGCGCCCATTTGCCGGAATTGGTCATCACCACGCCGTCGAGACGCTCGAGCACAGAGGTGACATAGGTGCAGGTATCGGTAACCGGAATGACGTTGAACGCCTCCATGCCGTCCAGTTCGCCCTCGTCCTGCAATCTCTTGAAAGTGGCGCGCCCGGTGTTGACGTAGATCGGGATGCCCCTGCCCGGCGCCACCTCGCGCAGCATCGCCAGCAGGCGCATCCATTCGTCATGGGAAAAATGCGGCGTGCCGAGCGATACGGCCGCAAGCGGCGCGCCGTCGGGGACGCTCGACAGTTTTGCCAGCGCCTGGTCGATGTCGGCGCGACAGATCCGGATCGTCGCCTCCGGCGCCACGCCGCGAAATGCGTCGTCGAGCGTCCTTGCTTCCGGCGTGATGCCGACCGCATGAAACAGCGCCACCGCACCCGTCGTTGCCGCCGCCGCGCCAAGCGCCTTCAGCTGGTCCTCGTCGCGCGGCTGCGGCAGGCCCGATATGACCGGAATGCGGTCGCCACTCCTTTGACCGACAATAAGCCCGACGCCAACGAACAGGGCATCGGCAGGTTCGAAAGAACCGGTCAGCTCGAACAGGATCTGGCCGCGCCGATTATCGGTCAAATGCAGTCCCCAGGCCGGCGCGCGCCCGGTCATCGCGCAGCACAGATCGATGAAATCGCCATAGCGATTGGTCCGCGCACCGATCACCGAATTGGCAAAGACGATGGCGTTGGACTCGCCCCAGGCGATCTGCTCGCCAAAGCCCGGCCGGAACCGCGTCTGATAGGGCGCGCAGGTGAAGGTCGCCTGGCAGCCGAGTTTTAGATGCGCCTTCATCAGCCGCCGCGCCGGCACCTCTTGCGACCGCGGCATCTTCACCAGCCCGGGATGGATGAGGTCGAAGGAACCGACATTGAGTGTCGTCGGCACCCGAACGCGGCCGCCGCCCTCGACCAGCCTTTCGACGAAATCGAGGCTGGCCTGGCCGTGATAGAGGCAGCCGTCGATATGCGCCCCGGCAATGTCCAACAATTTGCGCGCACCGACGGCGTTGGAAAAGGCGACCAGTATCTTCACGGCTGCAGCCACGGCCCGGCCGTGCTCGCCGTCGAGCATCGACTGGTCGCCCGCACTGAGTTCAAGCGTCATCGGCATGCTCCGGCGCCCCATTTTGCTCGACAGACAGCGGGACAGCATTTGGATTCTTGCGAAGCGGACCCCCACCCTAACCCTCCCCACAAGGGGGAGGGAATGCTGCCGCGCGCCTTTATTTCTCCCCTTGGCGCCGAAAGGCAGGCAAGTTGCCGAGGTCAGCGCCAACGAAAGTCTCCCTCCCCTTTGTGGGGAGGGGTTAGGGGTGGGGGTACATCGTAGAGCGACAACCCATTCAGTCCTCAGCGATCAGCACCGTGCTCTCCGGCGACCAGCGCAGCACCACTTCTTGCCCCTCCGCCAACCTTTCAACGCCGGTGTTCTGCACGATGACCTTGAGCGTTTGCCCGTCGCGATCGACGAAATAGGTGCTGTTGCTGCCGGCGAAGATGCGCTTGGAAACCTGGCCGCGGAGCATATTGGCGTTCGGATCGGACGTCCCTGAATCGGTAGCAATGCGGATGCGTTCGGGCCGCACCGCGCAGCTGGCCCTGGCGCCGGCGGCAAGCGTCGCGCCTGCCGCGGCGGCGATCGCCGTGCCGTCCGGCAGCCGGATGCCGGCGCCGGTGCTGTCGCCGCGAAAAATGTTGGCGTCGCCGAGGAAGGTGGCGGCGAATTCGCTCTTCGGCCTGTCGTAGATCTCCTCGGGCGGCCCCTCCTGCACCAGCCTGCCGTCACGCAGGATGCCGATGCGGTCGCTCATCGTCAGCGCTTCTTCCTGGTCGTGGGTGACGAAGATGGTGGTGATGCCGATCTCGCGCTGGATGCGCTTCAGCTCGATCTGCATGTCGACGCGCAGCGCCTTGTCGAGCGCGCCCAGCGGCTCGTCGAGCAAAAGCACGCGCGGCTTGGTGACGATGGCCCGGGCGAGCGCCACCCGTTGGCGCTGGCCGCCCGACAGCTGGTGCGGGCGGCGGCCGCCGAGCTTGCCGAGCTGCACCAGGTCGAGCGCGCGCTGCACCTCGCTGGCTATCGTTGGCTTGGCTTGCCCGCGCACCGACAGGCCGAAGCCGACATTGTCGGCAACGCTCATATTGGGAAACAGCGCATAGTTCTGGAACACCATGCCGATGCGCCGCTTCTCGACCGGCACCCGCTCGACGCTCTCGCCGCCGATGGCGATGCGGCCGGAGTCGGGGAAATCGAAGCCGGCGATCTGGCGCAGGAGCGTGGTCTTGCCGCTGCCCGACGGCCCGAGCAGCGCGTAGAAACCGCCGTCGGCGAAATCGATCGAGACATCGTCCAGCGCCTTGTGCGCGCCAAAACTGCGCGACAAATTCGCTACCTGCACGCCGGCCATTATTTCTCTCCGCCGAATTTGAAGAATTTTGCCGTGAGCAGCATCAGCGCCATCGAGACGACGATGATGATCGTCGAGACGGCATTGATCTCCGGCGTGAAACCCTTGCGGATCGCGGCGTAGATCTCGACCGGCAAGGTCGTCTGGCCCGGCGTCGACAGGAAGTAGGAGACCACGAACTGGTCGAACGACACGGCGAAGGCGAACAGCCCGCCGGCGATGACGCCCGGCAGGATCCAGGGCAGCGTCACCCGCGAAGTCACCTGCCACTGGTTGGCGCCGAGCGATCGCGCCGCCTCTTCCAGCTCCGGCGCAAAGGTCTGCAGCCGGGCCGAGACGACGACGATGACATAGGGCAGCGCCAGCGCCACATGGCCGAGCAGGATCGCGAACAGTCCCCGCCCGATGCCGACGCCGAAGAAGAAGATCAGCATCGCCGTGCCGGTGATCAGCCACGGAATGGCGATCGGTGGAAACAGCAGCGCTTGCAGGACTTTCTTGCCGCGAAATTCATGGCGATAGAGCGCCAGCGATGCCGCCGAGCCGAGCACCGTGGCGATGATGGTGGTGATGATGGCGATCTCCATGCTGTTCCAGGTGGCCGAGATCAGCTGGTCGTTCTGCCACAGCGAAGCGTACCACTCCGTCGTCCATTCGAACGGCAACTGGTAGAAGGGCGAGACGTTGAACGACATCAGCGCCATGATGATAACAGGCAGGTAGAGGAAGGCGAGCAGCAGCCAGATGTAGAGGCGCCCACACCATTCCAGGATACGCGTCGTCGCCATCACGCGGCCCTCTTCAACACCGGCGACGCCAATGCCAGGATGACCAGCACGACGGCCAGCAGGATGAAGGACAGCGCCGCACCCAGCGGCCAGTTGAACACGGCGACGAACTGGTCCTCGATGATCGTGCCGTAGAAAGTGCCGGTGCGGCCACCGAGGATACGCGGTTCCATGAAGGAGCCGACGACGGGAACGAAGATCAGCGCCGCTCCGGCGATCAGCCCCGGCATCGACAGCGGAATGATCACCCGTTTCAGCATCTGCAGCCGCGAGGCGCCGAGCGAGCGCCCTGCCTCGATCAGCGAATCGTCGATGGCCTGCAGCGTCAGGTAACAGGTCAGCACCATGTAGGGCACGTAGGAATGGACCAGGCCGATGATGACGGCCGGATAGGAATACATCAGGTCGATGTTGATCTTGAACGGCAGCACGGCGTTGAGCGCGGTATCGAGGATGCCGCCTTCGCGCAGCACCATCGCCCAGGAGAAGATGCGCACCAGGCCGTTCGACCAGAACGGCAGGATGACGAGCAGGAAGATCGCCTCGCGGCTGCGTCCCCTAAACACCTTGGCCAGCACATAGGCCGCGGGATAGCCGATGACGACGCACCACAGCGTCACCTCGAGCCCGAGCCTGAGCGAGGCCAGCAGCAGCGTCCGGTAGAGGCCCTGCGCAAAGAACGTGGCATAATTGTCCAGCGTGAACGACCACGCCTTTCCCGACAGCGGCAGCTCGGTCATGAAGGAGAAGAACACCATGGCCGACAGCGGCAAGAAGATCGCCACCGTCAGCCAGAGATAGGCGGGCACAAGCAGCGGCAAAGCCGATCGCAATCCGCTCCTCGAACCGGTTGCGACCTGTCCTGCCATATGTTCCTCCCGAAAAGCTTTCCGTTACTTCACATTGACCTTCAGCTCCTGCCACAGCGCCAGATAAGCCTCGCGCTGCGCGTCGCTGATCGGCGCCTGGAACTGGATGCGCTTGGCGACGTCGGGGTCGCCCATCACCTTGCGGTTGAAGGCATCTTCGGGAAGCGCGGCGACCGCCTTGGCGTTGGCCGACACCGGCGCGCCGACCTTGGTGACCCATTCGACGTAGAATTTTGGGTCGATCATATAGTTGATGAAGGCCTCGGCGCCGGCGACGTTTTTTGCGCCGACCGGGATGGAGAAGGCGTCGAGCCAGGCGACGGCGCCCTCGCTTGGGATGACCAGCGACACCGGCAGCTTGAAATGCGTCTTGGCGCGGTCGGCCGAGCCGCTCCAATAGGTGCCGATGTCGATCTGGTTGGAGGCGACCATCTGGTTCCAGTCGTTTTCCGAGCTCCAGAACGTCTTGATCTGCGGCATCAGCGAAGTCAGCTTCGCCTTGACCGCTTCCATATCCTTGATGTCGTTGATGTTCTGGCCGGTGGCGATGGCGCCGAACTGGACCGCTTCGACCGCATCGTCGCGAATGGTGACGCGGCCCTTGTGCGCCTCGTTCCACATCTCGGCGATGCTGGTCGGCGGCGTCTCGAAGGCTTTCTCGTTGATGGCGAGCGCGGTCAAGCCCCATACCCATGGCACGCCATAGACCTTGCCGTCGCGGGCGAGCATCGGCGAGCCTGCCTTGTCCGGGCTGATGTCGGCATAGTTGGGGATTTTCGAGACGTCGATCGGCTGGATCAGTTTTTCCGCCATCGCCTGGTCGTTGAAGGCGGCGTTGATCATGACAACGTCGTAGAGGCCGGGATTGGTCCTCAGCTTGGTCAGCATTTCCTGTTCGGAATTGAAGAAGTCGTTGACGACCTTGTTGCCGGTCGCCTTCTCGAAGGCGGCGATGGCCCAGGGCTCGTCGGCGCCGTAGCCCTTCCAGTTGAGCACATGCACCTCGTCGGCGCTGGCGACCAGTGCGGAAGCGAAGACGGCGGTTGCCGTCAGAAAAGCAGTCAGTTTGGGCATGCGCATGTTCGTTCCTCTCATTGTTTGCCCGGTTGGCGAGCTTGTTTAAGTCATTTTTGCTGTCGGAAATGGGCCTCTTGCCTGCCGCCATGCACAGATTGATCGTCATGGCTGAGGAAAGTCTGGATCTCGTGGGCGGTCGGCGCCGACGACCCGCCACGGCGGGTGACCGAGAGCGCTGCCGCCGCATTGGCGTAGCCCGCCGCTTCGAAGGGCGGCACGCCGCGCGACAGCGCGCTGACGAAGGCGCCGATATGGGTGTCGCCGGCGCCGTTGGTATCGACGGCGGCGACGTTGAAACCGGGTATGGTCCGCGCGTTGCCGTCAGCCAACCGCACGAAGCAGCCTTTTGCTCCGGCGCGGATGACGACCGCCTCGGCGCTCGGGCAGTGGCTGGCCAGCAGCCGGGCGGCAACGGCCTCGACATCGCCGCGGCCGGCGATCTCGGCCGCTTCCGTTGTGTTGCAGCTCAACCAGCTTGTGCGCGCCAGCACCCGGTCGAGAATGGCGCGCGGAATCTCCGAGACGACCGGCGTCGGATCGAAGACAAGGGGAATCTCCGCCGGCAGCGCCTCGATCCAGTCGGCCAGCGCGTCGCGGCTGCCGGGATAGCTCAGCGTGTAGCCGGAGGCGAACACCCAATCATCAGGCGCAACCCGGACCGGCGCCATCATGCCGAGGCTGAGCACACTCTCGGCGCCAGGCCATGACACGAAGGTGCGCTCAGCGTCACCGCTGATCATGGCGACGCAATTGCCGCTGTCCATGTCAGGTGATGGCGGCGTCAGCGTAGCGATGCCTTCGGCAGCAAAGGCGGCGCGCAGGAAGTCGCCATTCGGTCCGCTGCCGAGCTGGCCGCCGAAGACGACCTTCATGCCGGTGCGGCTGGCCGCGACCATCATGTTGAAGCCGCCGCCGGCGACCTGGGCAAAGCTCGATGCGGTCTTTTCGGTGCCGGGCTCAGGCAGGGCGTCGATGTGGTAGACATGGTCGACCACCGCGCTGCCGACATGGACGAGGCGCCCGCTCATGTCAGGCTGAGCTCCGCTCATGTCAGGCTGAGCTCCGCTCATGCCAGGCTGAGCTCCGCTCATGCCGCCGCGTCCTTGCCTGAACCGCGTTTCGCCATCCGCGCCGCGACCAGGTCGGCGGCGAGCCCGCGCACCTGCGCGATGTCGAGGCCCTTGAGTCGGGCGACGTGTTCCCTTGGCAATCGGCGAAAGCCGGCGCAGGCGCCTGCCATGCCGGCCGCGATGGCGCCAATCGTGTCGGTGTCGCCGCCGAGATTGGCGCTGATGACGGCCGCCTGCCAGGGATCGCCGCCGGCGATTTCCAGCACCGCGAAGGCCGCCGGAACCGATTCCTGGCTGGCGACGCCGGTGCCGACCAGGTCGACGATCAGCCGGATGCCGTCGGTGACGGCCTTGCCGCGAACCAGGCCCCTCGCCCAGTCGATGCGCGCGGCGATATCGCCGCCGGTCGTCCAATGACCGCGTTCTGCGCCCTGCCTTGCCGCCACGACCGCGCGATCCGAGGCGGCGCGCCAATCGCCGCCGGCAACGCCACAGCTGACGGCAGCGGCAACGGCAGCCGCCGCGGCAATGGCGATCGAGGTGTTGTGCGTCGCCCGGCAGGTTTCCGCAACCTTGGCGACCAGCGCGTCGAGCGGCTCCAGCGGCATCATGATGCCGACCGGCGCGATGCGCATCGCCGCGCCATTGGTGTCGCCGCTGCGCCCTGCCTCCTCGGCCGGCACGCCGTCATTGATGGCGTCGATGGCGCGCTTGGTCGACGGTCCGAGCAGATCGTAGCTGCCGCGCGCCTTGACCTCGCGCTCCCAGTCGAGCAGCGCCTTGACCCAGCGCGTGTGGTCGAAGCCGTCGCCTGAAGCAACCAGGATGCGGCCGAGCAGCAGCGCCTGTTCGGTGTCGTCGGTGACGGTGCCGGCAGCCAGGCCCTTCGACACCGGATGGTCGGCGGCGGGCGCGACGAAACCCTCGACAGGACCGTAGAGCTCGGCGATGCGGGCCGGCGACAAAAGCTGCGTCGGCATGCCGAGCGCGTCGCCCAGCGCCCCGCCGACAAGCGCACCCATCGCCCGGTCGATCGCCGCGGCCATCTCCATGCTCAGAACTCCAGGTGAAGCGCGAAATGCGCCGGATTGAGCAGGCTGGTGACATATTCGATGGCGCGGCCGTCGGCGGCGCGCGTCAGGCGCCGCGTGCGCAGGAACGGCGCGCCCGGCGCGCAGTCGAGAATGGCCGCGTCCTTAGCGCTCAGCATCTCGATATCGACCCACTCCTCGCCGTGATCGGGGACAAGACCCGCGCCGCGCAACGTCTGGTGCAGCGATCCCTCGCGCAGGCCGCGCAGCGGCACGTCCTCCAGTTCGGGCGACAGCGGCAGGCGGCTGCGCTCGATCGAGATGGCGTGGCCGTCATCGGCGTTTGAGCGCACCCGGTCGACGGCGATGAAGAACGGGCTTTCGACGCCGAGCCTGGCGGCGAGCTCGCCATCCTGCATGACTTCGAGCCTGAGCGTGCGCGTCTCGGCATTGGCGCCGGCATTGGCCAGCGCCCGCGACCAGCCGACGGCATCGTCGACCGGCATGCCGTCGAAGGTGACGAACGAGCCGATGCCGACCTTGGTGGTGATCAGTCCGCGGCTCGACAATTCCTCGAGACCCTTGCGGATGGTGTTGCGGCTGACGGAGAAGCGCTGGCCAAGCTCGTTCTCGCTCTGCAGGCGGTCGCCGAAGCCGAGCACGCCGGAGCGGATCTCGTGCTCGAGGACGGTGGCGATCCGTTCCGGCTTGCCGGTTCCGGGAGACGACAGGGTCGTGCGACGCGCCATGGAATACCTGTTCAGTAAACCTGTATAGTCCTGTTCAATAGCGCGATAGGGCAAGTCATGTCAACGGCTCGCGGCCGGCACGCTTTTGGGTTCCCGGCATCCCGGGCAAGATTGCCCTGCTGGTCGCGACGGCCCCTCCTGGTCACCACGGGCCCTGCTGATCACGACGGCCCCTCCTGGTCACGACGGCCCCTCCTGATCACGACGGTTGGTCGCAGGCTGGAATTTTATGGGAACCTTCACCACCCCCGAGCGGTTTTTTTCTGTAGTCGCGATGCGGCGACGACCGAAGAAATGGAGACAAATGGAGGCAAACCATGCTTACGAAGTTACTCGCGGCGTCCGTGCTCGCCGCCGGCTTGGCCACCTCTGCGATGGCCCAGAGCACAGCCGACCCAGCCGACACAGAGGCTGGCATGGCTCCCGGCAGCGGCAGGAGCGTCGTCATCGACCCGGCCCCGGTCGATCCGACCCTGGCTGAGCCGGATAGGGTCGATACCGGGATTACCGGCAGCATCATTGCGGGCCCCGACGGCACGAATTCCAATGCCGACCGGAACTGCCCGCCAAGCCCGCAGGGCGCGATGCCTGATGCCACGCACAAGGCTCCCGGCACGGTTTCACCCACCGTCAACGACAGGCACTGCGGCCAGTAGCCGAGATCGATTTCGGGACCAGCGCTTCGGCCGCGGGACAGTGCTTCGTCCCGCGGCCGAAGCGTTATGTGCGAAACCTTTGATGGCGCCGTAGAGCACTATATCAGATGGCGGCTAGCCCTTGCGCGGCCGGGCAGTCTTTGAACTGGTCAGCTTGCCGGCCGCCGGCTCCTTCGGCCGAACCGGCGCGTTCGGCCGAGCCGCCTTTGGCCGAGCAGTCTTGGCTTTGGGTCCGCTTTCCCCACCGTCGATCTCGGCCGCGGCCTGGTCCCAATGCTGCTGATGCGCGCCGTCGGGCCGGCCGGCCTGCTCCCAGATCGCGTGAGCCCGCCGGCGAATGCGTTCCTGCCTGTTATCAGTCACTGTTGCCTCCTCGGCTCAAATCGGTGAGCGACAACTTCTAGCTGAATTTTCGACCGGCGTCTTGGGGGCTTCGGCCCAGATCGGGTCGGCCAGAGTCTGGTCCACCCAAATCGGACAGGACCGCGAGACCGAGGAGTGCCGCCTTTTTGGTGATCAGCCCCGCCAGATCCGCGTCCGAGCGCTCGGTTCCGGTTTGCTCACGCACGGCTGCAATCAACGCCTTCATCGACAACAGGGCAGAGCCCCGTTCGGCAAGCAGGGCAAGCAGCTTGTCGACGGATGCGGCCACATCGCGTGATTCGACATGCGGCAACATGGAAATGGCTCCTTCCGTCCCGCCACGAAGACGATCGACAGCCGGCTGCCTGCCGGCGAGCCGCCGCTGTTCCCGCGTCTTCCCGGGAGAGCGGCGGGTGAAGGTCAGTCGATGACCTGCACGATCCTGCGGGTGCCGGGATCGACCAGCACGGTGCGATCGTCGACGACTACGTATCTGTATTCGACGTCGGGAACCTCATGAAGTTCAACCGTGTCGGGCAAGGTGGAACCGACATTGAGTTCCACGCCCAGGAGGCTGATCGACGCCAGCGGGTGCCTCTCCACATATTGGCGGACGACCGTCTGCTGCTCGGGCGTGATAATCACCTGGTCTGCGGTGGCGACGCCGACACCGGCCAGCAGAGCCAGCCCGGCGGCGGCAGGAACAAGGTGGATTTTCATCGTCTTCTCCTGTCTGGTTTGCGGGCTCTGCTGTCCGCAGTCGGGACGACTCGGCCCAAAAGCCAACGTTTGACGAAACCGTCTTGTTCCGTGAGCGGCGACTAATTGATCGCCGCGTTGGCTGGCAGTGGCCCGCGATCTTGGTCGCCCAAGCGCGCGGGCCGATCGGTTTTGCCCGATCAGCAGCGATACCGGAGGGGGATGATACCGACTGCTTCGAAAAGAACATTCAGCGATAACTAATGTTCCGCTCCCTACGGCAAAAAAACCCCTGCCGGCGCCGGCACGTCAGGCGCGAGACCGGCAAATGCCCCCAATCTATGGTTTCGGCGGCTGCGCCGGGACCTCGCCGGGCTTGAGCACCGGTGTCCTGCCCTGGTCCGGCGGCGGTGCGGCCACGCCCTGATCGCCGGTCGGCGGCGGCAGCAGCACGCCGTTGCAGGGGTCAAGCGTGTCGGTCAGGCTGTTGCTGTCACCGTTGTTGACGGGCGGCGGCGGCTGCTGCTCGCCGTTCTGCGGCTGCGCCTGGCAGTGGCCGGCAGGCGCCTGGTCTTGTGTCTGGTTATCCGCCTGGGCGGCAACCGGCGCCGCCAACGCCAGTGCGCCGAGCAGCGTGATTGGCAGGAATGCGAAAGGTTTCATGTCGAACGCCTCCGCGCGAACGATCGCCTCCTTGCCAAAGCCGGCTGGCGGCGATTGGTTCCCGCCTGCAGCAAGCCGCCCGGCTCCATCGCGCCGGCGCGGCATGTTGGGGAATCGTTAATCAGCGATTGCTACTATAGCGGAATGACCAAGAACCTCGGAAACGCCGAAAGAAGCGCTCCAAAGGAGCCGGCAAGCAACTCCGCCCTGAGCCGGCTGGCGCCGGCCTTGTTCCCCCTGGCGGTCGTCGCGCTTGGCTACCTCATCGGCTGGCAGTTCTTCGGCTTCTAGAGCAATCTCCCCCCGTGAGGGGGAGATCAGCAGCTTCGGCCTCGGCACTCATCCCGCAACGCTGGTAATTGGTGAATACACCGATGACGGCCAATCTCCCCCCTTGAGGGGGAGATGCCCGGCAGGGCAGAGGGGGTCGGTTCGACTGGGCGCGGCCTCTTCTCTTGCGGCAGTGGAGGTTGGCGTATTACGTGAGACGACCCCCTATGCCTGCCGGCCATCTCCCCCTCAAGGGGGGAGATCAGCAGCTTCGGCCGCTAGTCCGGGAAATCGAACACCGGTTCCTCGCATCGATGGACCCGGCATCGACCGTCAAGCGTCCCGACATAGGCGGCGACAGGCACTTCGGGCCAGTCGCATTCATTGCCGAACCGGCGGACATAGCGGTCATAGGTGTTGCGGCCGGTGGTCAGCACCACCGCGCGCCGGCTCTGGATCAGAAGCTGCGTCTGTTCGCATGTCATGGCGCGCGTATCCGGCCGGGCGTGAGCCATGCTTGTGGCGGCGATCAGGATCGCTGCGGCTGTCGGGACGATTGGGCGATCTGGCATGCTGCATCCTCGGCAAAGGTCGTGCCTAACGCGCAGCTTCGGCCGTGGTTCCGCACCCTGCGCAACGGCGCGAGGGCGCAACAAGTCAGCCGCGATCACTCCTCCTTCTCCGGCCACTCCTCCTTCTCCGGCCACTCCTCCTTCTCGGGCTTGAACCGCCTGACCACCACTTCGAAGACGATGTCCGAGATCCACATCGCCGAGACGCCGATGAGGAACGCCGCGGCCAGCGTCGTGGTGTCGTCGTTGGCTGGAATCGCCAGGCCTGTGGCGCGGAAATAATGCACCGCCGGCAAGGTCAGGTAGGCCGCCGCCAGCGCGCCGCAGATCGGCGACGCCACCATCTCGCGAACCTTGTAGCGGTGGCGCGACAGGGCTCGCAAAATCCCGCCGGAAAGGCCGGCGACCACCACCGGCGCCTTGATGCCGAGCGCGTCGAGAAGTTCCTGTATCATGGCTTCCACCCGCACCATCTGGCGCCCTTGCCGTTGTAGGCATTGATTTCGTCGAGCTCCGGCCGCGTCATGGCGGCGACGACGGCGGCGGACGCACGGCGCGGCTGGTTGTGGTCGCACCAAACCTGGCGCGCCGGCGAAACCGGCGTTGCGCACCCGGCGAGCAGCAGGCCGCCAAACAGCAGGCACTTGGGCAACAGGCCGGGCAGCAGCAGACTGGGCAGCAGCATCAGCGCTTTGACCATCGCATCGCCTCCCGCCGTGCGGCTTCGTCCGGCAGGTCGCGCGCCGCGCGTTCGGCATCGGTCGCCTCGCGGTCCATTTCGAGGCGCTCCTCGACGGCAACGAGTTTTTCTGCCGCTCGCCTGGCCGCATCCTTGTTGGCCCGACCGCCGGCGACAAACAGGCCGATGCCGCCGACGAGCGCGGCAAAAATCGCCAAGATCGTCGTGTTGCCGGCGAGCGCGCCCAGCATCGAAAGCACCCACATCTCAATTGCCCTCCACGGCAGGCTGGTTTCTGACGAGGCCGGCGACGCCGTCGCGCACGACGTTGATCAGGATCTTGAGCAGGGCCAGCACCCCGGTGATTTTTAGCGCCAGGGCGGCGTCGATGCCGAACAGCGTCCAGTCGAAGCCGACCAGGCCGGTGAGCAGCAGGATCAGCACATTGATCAGATTGTGCGCGGCGTTGGTATTGAACCAGTTCATGGCTTTACCTTTCGAAACAGGGAGGGGGCCTTTCGAAACAAGGAGAGGATTGCGGCGACCAACGGAGCCAGCACTGCGGCCCATAATCCGGACAACGATCCGGAAAACGGTCCGGACAACGGCCCGCGCCGCACTCCGGTTTTGCCCGGCTCTGCCTTGACGGGCGTGAAACCCTTCGGTTGCGGCGGCTGCGGGATCGGAACCGGCGCCGGAGGGGGCGGCGTGTCCCTGATCCCGGACCATTTGCGGAACGCCTCGGCAAGCCGGATATCGTAGGCGTTCTTCGCATAGGATGCGCCGTTGTAGCCCCTGGCGAAGCCGGCCCAGTCATGCTTGCGCAATTTGCCGTCGAGCCGGTTGGCGGCGATGAAATTGACCGCCGCCGCCAGCTGCAGCGCCTCGTCCGCCATCATGGCTTCGACCATTGCCTGCACGGTCAGAAAGCCGGCCGCCCTGAAATTCTCGCCGAGGACCTGGCCGAGCCCCCATGACGCCGATCTGAGCGCCGCCGTCTCGTCGATGGCGCAGGCGGCTTTCAGGCGCGGATAGCTGTCGCGGGGATACGGCTTTTCGCCCCATTTGGCATAGGCAAGGCCGGCCGCTACCGCCTTTGCCCGAGCCGCGCCCGCCAGATTGCGGTAAAACACATGCGGCTCGAACAGGATGACCGGCCGGCCCTGGGCGTCGAAGCCATGCCCGCTGGTTTCGACATCGAGAAAGGCGTGGATCTCGTCTTCGCCGACGCCGATGCTGGCGCCGAGTCTTGGCAGATCGAGATCGTCGAGGCGCCTGGCGGCGCCCTTGAACGTCATGTCCATGGTCTTGTCCTTTCCCAGGTTGATGTTTGCAGGCGGTTGATGTTTGCAGGCGCCCGGTTGATGTTTGCAGGCGCCCGGTTGATGTTTGCAGGCGATTGTGTGAAATGGCCCCAAACTGTGGGGATTTGCCGATGTCGCAAGACGAAGGAACGGCGCGCTGGACGGTGAAGGCCGAGCTCTGCGCGGTCGGCCGCGACAAGCCGCTGCTTGTCGCGCTGGCGGTGATCCTGTGCCTCTATTGCGGGCTGATAGCCGGGCCGATCGTCTATGCATTCCTGGCCTTCCAGGGCATGGCGAATTTCTTCAACTGACGGCATTGACCAGTTGAGAACAGCTCGATCCGTCTTGCCATCGGCATGGAAACCGCTTAGCCGGAATAAACTGCTCGCATGAACCGTTCATACCCCATGGGAACAGGTGCGGAGGGCGCGTGACAATCAGGATCAGGCTTCCGGGCGGGACACTGAAGATCAAGAAAAAGGACGAGCTGCGTCGCCGCGAGCAGAAGCGCCAGGTCCCGGTCTGGCGGCTTGGAGACTATTTCATCGTCTGGTGGCCGAGCAGCATTTCGGATCGTCCGTCCGGACGGCCGCCAAAGGGAGTGGGTGAATAGTGAATAGTGAAGAAGGTGCTCTACTCACTACTACCATTCACCATTCACCATTCACCATTCACCATTCTCCCGCTCAAGCCGGTCCCGGAAAACAGCCGCGGAAATAATCAACGATCAGCCCTTGACTCTTCCGCCACGGAAGCTCTCTAAGTCGCTGCATTGCACAACGGGGGTTGGGAGCAATGGCAGTGCGTATCAGGTTGCCGGGCGGCACCTTGAAGATGAAGGTGTATCGGGAGTTGCGCGAGCGTGAGCGCGCCCGCCGCATCCCGGTTCTGAAGCTGGGCTCGCTGTATTTCAGCTGGTGGTCGAACCGGCCGCGTCCGTTGAACGACCAGCCCGACGACGATCCAAACCGATCTCGGGCAGCGCCTTGACGGCCCGAAAAAAGCCGTCCTCGGGCGGCTGCGCTTGAACCCTTCCGGTCAAGCCAACAAACGCGCGCATCGGCGGTTGACTCTTCGGCTGGGGAAGTTCTCTAATTGCTGCATCGCACATCATCATTGAATTGCACAGCGGAGTTGAACCGATGGCCGTGCGCATCAAACTGCCGGGCGGCACCTTGAAGGTAAAAGTCTATCGCGAATTGCGGGGGCGCGAACGCGAGCGCCGCGTGCCGGTCATGAAGGTGGGTTCGCTGTATTTTGTCTGGTGGTCGAACAGCCAGCCTCACAACAAGCCGCAAGACAGCCGCCATTAGCCGTTGCCATTCGCCCGCGCCTTGGCGCAAGCGAATGGTTGGCGCTCTAGGATGGGACGACGCTCATTGATGAGCGAAGGCATCATTTCATTTCACCAGGTCGCGGTCCGGCCGCACCAAAGCGTCGGCCGGAACGTCCGACCGTACGATTGAGCCGGCTGAAATTATCGCCCGGTCGCCGATCGTGACACCCTTCATTATCATGGCACTGTTGCCGATCCAGACATCATCTCCGATTGTGATCGGTGCTGAGCGGATGCCTGGGTCGACGCGCGGGTGGCCTTCGCGAAAGATGGCCTGCATCTGCGCAAAACGCTTCTGCGGGTCCATGGGATGCGAGTTGGTATCGTGGATCGCCACCCCCCACGAGACGTGGACATGTTTGCCGATCTTGATCCCCACCGGATCCGATGACCAAATCGTCGAGCCTGGACCAAGGTAGAACCAGTCATCGATATTGATCCGGCCCTCATGGGCAAAGACCTGCAAATGTCCGTCCAGATGGCTGTCCGCGCCGATTGAGACCCGGGACCTGTCGCCATGAATGTTGAAGATCTCCGCCCCGGCACCGAACTTCGTGCGCTGCCCGATGACGGCATTCTCCCTTGCGGCGCCTGTGGCGATCCAAGACGAAAAGCGGCGGCGAACAGCGAGAATGGTGGAGAAGATACGCATTTGCGAACATCTGCCACACGCCACCATTTCAGTCTAGGCATCGAAGAGACCCCGACGCACCATTTGACGCAGGCATTCGGCGTCATAGGTGGCATGGCGCCGGCTGCATTCGGATGCAGCTCGTCCGACATGTACAGTGTCGACGTGAGGTAGCCCATTCCGCTCGATCTTGGTGCCGACAACGACCCACTCCTCGCCTTCCCGGAGTTTGGTACCGTCTCACCCTTGTGCTGAATTGCCTGTGCCATCTGCCTATCCCCTCTCCGCGACATATTCGATGAAGCGCAAGGCGTTGCTGTCATGGCCGACGTCGTTGAAGTGAAGCCCCTCTTGATAGGCTCCAGCGTCGATGTAATCGAAACCATCAATCGGGATCGTCAGCACGTTTCGTGACCGGTATGTCTGGCGGATAGCGCCAAGCGCCGCGTCGTAAGTCCGCCCGCCAGTGTAGCTACCATTCCAGGCCGAAGACGGGCGGGTCGGCGGCATCGCAAGGATGCGAGGTGCGGCAGCTGCCTCCAGCGTATTAAGCACCGCAGCGATGTTCGTGGAAATCGTAGCCGGCGCGGTACCAAAACTGTCGTTGATGCCAAGTGCGAGAATCGGAACGATCTTGCCGCCAGCATAGCTCGCTTGAACGATTGCCGAGGTAAGACGCGCCGTATTAAATGACGCGAAAGTATAGCTCCCATGCGCGGCGCGCAGTGAGCGCAGTCGAGGGCGCGATCCCGGCACCTTAATTCCAAGACGGATAAGCCCGGTAATTTCGACAGGGCCGCCTATCGCCGTCAGTGTGTAATTGCCGCTGACGGCCTGCCCCGTCAGCGACGGGCCGGAATATTGATCGAGCGCCAGAGCGCCGGCAGCATTGACAGTCTTGTACGCCGCGCCACCGTCGAAAGCGAAGGCAAGCGAACCTTGACCGGCGTCCCGGGTGTAGTGGACATCGACCTGTTCATAAGCTCCAGTGAACGCCAAGGACGCGCCATCCGCAAGGATGATGCTTTCGCCAACTGGCCCGCGCGTTCCCGTCGAGACGGTTCCGCTGGTCGCAACGCCATAGAAGGCCGGCGTGTAGGTGGAGCTTGGCCGCAGCGCCGTCATGCCCGGCTCGTCATCGGCAATGCCGAGATTGGCAAATTGGGTAACTCGATTAAACCAATGCGCCGGGCCATTGCTGGCCAACGCCCAATGACCGATGCTATCGGCGATCAAGCAGAGCACATCGTTGTTGGCGATATGCTCTGCCATCTTGGCCCGGAAGCCATCATAGAGATTAAACAGCGACGGGCGGGCCGGAACGAAGAACCTCCGGCCGCCGACGAACGGCTTTCCTGGTCCCCAAAAACCGTCACCCGACTTAGGCATAGCCGTCAACGCGAAGCTGCCGGGCGGCACATACAGGTTTGGATGGGCAGCAGCGGCCGAGGCAAAGATTGCGGTCGCGTCAACGACGCCATTCGGGTCGGCGTCCGCCAGCAGGTTCATGCCGGTGTTCTGTGTGCCGCCTGTCAGAGCCCGCGCAGCGTCGGCGATGAGGCCAGTTTTGATCGTGAACGCAACCTCATAGCGGTGCAGGGTCGATGATGCCACAACAGCGCCGTTCGACAGCACGCCGGACCTGATCCATGCGGGAATGCCTTGCGGGTTGACGCTGTTCTGAAACTTGTAGCCGCCGCCGCTGATTGCCGGATACTGCCCCGCTGCAATCGGTATGCTGAGGGAGATTTCGCTCACACCATTGGCCAACGCGATCTGGTGCGTGCTGATCACGTTGACGGTTAGATCGCCATTGTAGTGGATGACGTGAATGTTGGCCGTGCCGGCCCCGCTGGCACCGACATCGATTTCCGTGATGTAACCATCGGCCGGCGCTGGCGTTTGCATGACGACGCTGTAGTTCGCCGGGGTATTCGTGCCGGTGTTGACCAGGTTCGGCCAGCCGACCACCTGCTCAGTGCCGACGATGTCTACCAGATCGTTTGCGGTGTCGTAGGCTGCACGCGCCTTTGTGCCGACTTCGCCCGTGAAAGTGGCTTTCCATTGCGGACCATTGACAAAGTCGACGGTCTTGGCTGTGTGTGACGTAGGAGCCGTCGCCGTGAACCACTTGCTTTCGCCGTTCGGAATGGACCCCGCCGTATAATACCATGTGCCGGCTCCTGTCCGTTGCAGGCCCATGACACTGCCGGCTGGCTTCAGGATCGAGAGACCCGAGTTGACGGAAGACGGGCCGGCAACGACAGGGATGGTTTGTTGCGAGACGAGAGTTAAAGTGCCATCGCCCTCGACCTGGGCAATTACGATATGGATTGTTCCTGCCCCGGCGCCGAAGCCTAGTTCTAGGCTCGAAAGAAACTCATCGACAGCCGACAGAGAGCCCGGCCAATAATAGGCGCTGGTATTGGTAACAGCCGTGCCGCCGACGGAGCCCGTGATCAGGACCGGCCCAACCGTCCGCGACCCGATCAAGCCGACAACTTCCGCTGCCGACGTGCGAACACCGGTCTCGACGGCAACCGGCCCGACCGCGACGGTGTACATACCAAGGATGCCATCGCTGATTTCGGTCCAGAAGTATTCACCAACTTCAACATTCCGGCCCAAAACCGCCGCCGCACTTGCGCCGGCCAGTCCCGCAGACGCCGCGAAGCTGAAACTCGGCGCGACCGTGTAGGAACCGGGTGCCGTGATCAGGATCATCGTCAGAGCACCGCCAGCGACAACGAAGCGTCCTGCGGCGCCAGAACCGGCGCCGCCGGTAAACGCCAGATCGAACGTGCCGTCCGTGCCGCCGGCGCCGCCGACCAGGGCACTGAAGCCAGCCACGCCAAAGCCGATCGCGGCTACGATCGTCGGGAAGATGCCCTTGCCATACAGCGACGCGTCGCGTGCCGCCTGGGCGCCGGCTAGGTTGGCCGCCGTGGAAGCGACATCGGCGGCGGTCTGTCCGGCATTGGCAGCGGAGGTGGACGCGCTGGCGGCGGCCTGGCCGGCGCTGGCCTCGGTGGCATGCTTCAGCACCTGCGTTTCATCGCGCAGCGTCACCACCGCACCGACCACCTGCGAAATATCGGGCGGCACGAACGGGGCAATGGTGATGGCATCGCTGCCCACCACCGGCGCGTCGGCGCTGAATTCAAACACCCGGCCGGCATTGACCGACCCGATCTGGGTGTGAACCGTCGTTCCCCTCTGCAAGGTGCGGGCGGTGCGGGCGTCGGCGGCGCGGAACCACTCGCCTTCGCTCACCGTGTAGATGCCGTTCTGCGTCGGGTCGGCCTGGTCCTTGACCAGCACGCGGTCGCCGACCTCAGCCGGCACGCCGTCGATGGTCTGCAGGCGATGCAGCAGGATGCTGGCCGTGGTCGCCAGGCGCACGGGTTCGCGTTCCCCGGTCAGAAGTCGAACGGCGGCAGTTGCGGGTCGGGCCATCAGGCTTGCTCCATGAAAAAAAGCCCCGCGAAGCGAGGCTTGAAAGTGCTTTCAGCGGGCGCGGGACGCGCGGTCCATGGCACATCGACGGTTGGCGGCCGCGCCTTCGTCATCCCAGTGCGGAGCAAGAAGCGAAGCGACGCGGCGAAGACCCTGGGATCCATTCCGTAACATCGGAGCACTGCTGCGGTGCAGAACCTTTGATCGCCGAGGGACAGCGCCCCCACTGTCCTGCCGGGCGTCTCCCCCACACGGGAGGAGATCGGCAGCATCCTTTTTGCAAGGTTGGTGGTTAGCGAAAGCGGAGATGACGGCCGATCTCCCCCCTCGTGGGGGAGATGTCCGGCAGGACAGAGGGGGGCGCGAAGGATCGCTACGGAACGCTTTTATCCTGAACCGCCGCAGCTCGGTTGATGTCGCGACATGGTTCCCAAGGTCTGCGCCGCGTCGCTTCGTTCCTTGCTTCGCCTTGGGGTGACGACCTACGGCAATCCGCCGACGCGCTTGCCGACGCGCCTGCTTGTCCCGGCGATTGTCAGTCCCAACGCCATGCCGGCGCAGTCGGCAACCCAGTCGAACCCATCCAGGTCGCGCCCGATCAGTTGCGCGCCCTGAAGCACCTCGATCGCCGCGCCGGTAAAGGCGAGGAGAACAATCAGCCTTGTCCTGTGTTCCGGCCAACCGAGGCTTCCCAGGGCCGCCAGCACGGCGAAGGCGATGGCGTGCTGCAGCTTGTCGTCGTGAAGCGTGACGGCCGTGCCGAGGTCCGGCAAGAACCGCGCCGGCAGAAGCGTGAGCAGGAGAACGCCGGCCAACGTGATCGGAAAAACGATCCTTGCCAGCATCGGAAAAGAATCTAGGCGCAACAAGGTAGGGTCAGTCCTTCATCTGAGAAGCCTGGATGGGCGAGGTGGATTTGCCAATGATCGCATCAGCGCTTGGGAATTTCAAATCCAGAACCACAAGTCTGTGTTGTAAGAAAGGCCGCCGTCGCTCTTGTCGCCCTGGACCCATGCCTGCGAGGTTCCCATAAAAAAGCCCACTAACATGAAGAAGCCATTAAAGATGCCGGCGGGCCAACGGCAACGCAACAGGCCAGGTAACAAGAAGAACCTGGCCAAGTCGCCGGTGCCGACATCAGTTTTGCGTCGCCGAGACGCCGGCCAGCCGGGCGAGCGCAACCCTGTCGTCGGGCGTCAGATCAGCAAGGCGGTCGTCGCCCGAAGCGGGCCCATTCGGGTTTTCCGCCGACAGATCAGTGCCTTCAGCGCCTGTGGTTTCACCGCCACCGGCCTGCGCGGCCGGCGCACCCAGCATTTCGGCAGCGCGCTTCGGGTCCTTGGCGAGCATCGCCTGGGCGAGCGCCTTTGCCGTGTTGCTGCGCCAGCCGGTTTCGGCCAGCTGCCGGGCGACCGGGTTGCCCATCTTGGCGATGAAGTCGAACCCGCCCTGCCTGATCGCCTCGAACGTCGCGGTGTCGTCCGGGTCGCTCTGCGCGATGGCATTGAGCTCCGTAGCTTGCGCCTTGGACCATTCGGCCTGCTCATAGTCCTGGCGGCGCGCATATTGCTGTGCGGCCATGCGCGCCGACCCGGCCAATCTCATCGCCTCTTTTTGCCTGATGAAGCTGGCGCGTTCACTTTCCGGCATTTTTGGCACGGTGCTGTCGAAGATCTTGTCGAACAGGCCGGGCTTGACGACACCGTTGCGTGCCTGGCCATACATGGCGTCGTGCAGGCCGCGGCCGTCGGCCGGCGCATTCTGGATCGCTTCTTTCTCGGCCTGGGCGATCTGTCCGTTCAGCTCGCGGCCGATGACCTCGGCGTCGAACGCGTCCTGCTGCTGCTTCTGCTGGCGGAAACGCTCGGCGACGGCCGCGAGCTCGTCGCCAAAGCCCTGCATCGCGGCGCCGACCGGCGAGCTGTCGGGATAGGAAACCACGCTGCCGCTGTCGAGCCGGCGCTGGGCGAGCTGGAGGGGGATGGTCGCCATCAGTAAAGCCCTCCGCCCGGCGCCGGCGCAAAGGCGCTGTTGCCGAACGTCACCGCTTTCTTCGGGTCGTACAGCCCGGAAAGGCCGGACACGAGATTGCCGCCGGCCCTGAAGATCGAGGCAGCCGCCGCCTGACTGCCGGAAAAGCGCGAGATCGCGGCCTGCGTGGCGAAATTGTTCTGGCGCAGCTGCGAGCCGTACTGGATCGCCTTGATGTCGAGCTGGCCCTGCCTTGCATTGGCGGCGAGCACCTCGCTCGGTGAGCCTGACAGGGCGACGCCCGAGGCGCCGGCCCGGGCGCGCGCCTGCGACAGCAACAGATCCTGCTTGTGGCGTCCCTGGGCCTGCTCGAAGGCGGCGGCTTGCGCGTCGGCCTGCGCCTGCTGCTCATAGGCTCTGGCCTGATAGTCGGCCATCTGCCGCGACTGCTGGCCTTCGACCAGCGCGCCGCCGACCGAGAGAGCCGTGCCGATAAGGGCAAGCGTGCACATGGTCAGCCGCGGCCTCGGCCACGCAGCGAATATCGACCCGCGATGCCTCCGACCGGCGCGCCAAGCGGCGGTCGCGGGTCGAGCGCGCCGCCGGGGCTGAGCAGCGACAAAAGCAGTCTGTCGGCCTGGATCGCTGCCGCGCTGAGACGATCCGGAGCTGTCGCTCGCGGCCCGGTCACGGCGGCGCGCCGGACGGCGGTCGGGTTGATTTTCAGGTTGGCGACGCCGGCGGCGTCGAGCTGGCTGTTGACGGTGGCGACGGCACCGCGCAAGGCATCGGCGTCGAACAATTGCTGGCGCAGCTGCTCGACCAGCCAGTGGGCCATGCGCCAGCGCTCGTCGAGGGAAGCGGCGTTTGCCCTGATCTCGTCGGCAAGTGCTGCGATGTCGACGCAGTCTTCGCTTTGCGCGGCGGCATGGCGCTCGTTCGCCGCCTCACGGGTTTTTTCCAGCAGCGCAACGACGGCGTTGGCCTCGGAGAGCGCAATGCGCGCCGCCGCCAGGTCGCCACGGCCGAACATCGCACGACCCTTGGCCTTTTCCAGTTCCTGTTCGCGGGCGGCAGCAGTTTTGAGGTCGCTGTCGAGCAAGGCGATGACGGCAGCAAAATCGGCAGCCGTCCGCGCCCTGCCGAGAGCTTCGGCATGCGGGGATGGGGTCATCGAAGCGGGGTCCTTTTAAGGGAGTGATGGAAGGGCTGAGCGCGCAATCTCCCCCCTTGAGGGGGAGATCGGCAATTTTGAACTACGCCTCACTGTCGAACACCGGCGTGATCGCGCGGATGGTGCACGGTGTCGGGTTGGTATGGCGGATTCTCACCCGCCCCTGCCCTTCCCAACTATCGTCGATCGGCACTTCCACGTTCCCGGTGAACAGGTTGGCCGAACTGTCAGGGGTCACGACAGAGGGAATACGAACCGGCTCCCACCGCCCACGCTGCATGGAAGTAATCTCCAGCCCGGTCGTATCCGTCTCGAACAGCGACAGAATGACCTTGGCGACTTTCTTGCGCCGCCCAACGATCGAGCCATCCCTGCCGCCGACATCGAGTTCCAGCGTGTCGGCGCCCGCCTCATACGGCAGGCCCACCTGCCATTTGGCGGCCGTCGCACCACCAGGCAAGGAAACCGCCCCAGTAGCCACGACAAGGCCCTTGTAGACCACGCCATCCGCCAGGGCATCGACCGTCTCGCCGTTGAGATGATCGAGCCCTGTGACCGTTCCTGTAGCCACACCGCTGTAGGTCAGACCGCTATCGACCTCAAATGCGTCGGCAATCTCGCCATATTCGAACGGCGCCGACTTGATTTCAATAGTACGCCTGGTGGCGCCGCCGATGGTGCGCTTGACGATCAGCCACAGATCGTCATTGCCGTCCTGCCCCGGCGTCACCACGGCGCTCTCGACCATTCCCCATGCTGAATCTGAGAACGCGGAACCGGAGAAATACCCGGCGATGCGATGCCGGTGCATGCCGCGGACTTCCTGCGAAGGCTGGTGCGTGTATCCCCCCAACTCGCCATTATCGAGCGGGAACCACAGCAGCGGGTCGGGATCGGTCTGGAATGCCAGTTCGACGACACCCTGCTTCGGGATATGCTCGGAAACCTGCCCGACATCCTCCGAGGTGAATTTGCCGGTCGCGCTCTGGGTCAGTTCTGCAATCGATTTGCGCGACCTGGTGACGAACAGGAACGATTGCCCGGCGTCGACAGGGCGCAGCGGCGCGCAGCCAAAGGTGCGGGAGCGGCGGTTCTTGAACGATGACGGCGTCAGCGCTTCGTCGATGCCCGAGCCCGACAGCGCCCGGATGCCGCCAAGGGTGCCAATGATCAGCGCCCCGTCGGATTCCGCAATCCAGGTGATATCGTTGGCCTGGCCGCCGCCGGCCTGGACGAATTCAAGCGCGTCGTCGTCCTTTTCGCCGGTGGCGAAATTCTCGAAATCGCCGGTTGCCGAGGCATAGACGGAAAATTTTCGGCTGAAGGCCAGGCGCTCCTCGTACAGCGAACCGCTCTGGACATATTTGCCGGGAACGAAGGTGCCGAGGCGCCAGCGGGCGATCGGGCTGAGATTGGGCAGCGCATGCCCATACAGCCTGACCTTGACCTCGGTCGCGCTGCTGCGGCTGGTGATGCGCGCCCAGCGCCAGACGGCATCCGAGCCGAGCAAGCGAATGGTCCGGCCGACATCGCTGGTCTGGAAGCCGGTGCCGTCATTGATGCCGACGATCGAGGATGCCGTGAGATCGAATGGCGTCTGTGTATCGCCATCCTCGTGCCAGCCCATCTCGGCTATGTCCATGTTGTCGTCGCCTTCGGATCCGTTGAGCACTATCCGATAGGACTGATAGGCGGTCTCGTTCTGGAACTCATAAAACCGCACCTCGCCGCGCGACCAGCCGGTTTCCGCCGTCCGGCTGTCAAGCGAGATCCAGTTGGTGCCATCGAAGCCCTGGAAATCCCATGACACCGGTGCTCTGGAGCCGCCGTTCGCCCTAGTCTGTATCCAGTAACCGTCGCACACCTTTGTCGCGGTGCCTGCAAAATCATAGGACACGTCGCCGGTGGTCGTACCGAACGTTATGACTGTCTTGTTGTCACGGTCGAACGCGAGATATGCGGTGCCGGCGCTGGATGCAGCGGTGCCGGTTGGCAGCGTATTGCTGGTCATCGCCGGATGAACGGCGCCTGTCTCGGCCGGCGTCAGCGTGGTCGCGCTTGTGTTGATGTCGTCATAGGGGCCGTCGAGAAAGACGAACTCGGCCAGCGTCCATGCGGTGTGCGCCGTGCGGGTGAGAACCTGCGGCAGGTGGTTTTTGTGGGTGATCCACATCTGGTCGGCGGACTGGACGAATTGCAGGTCGAACAGGTCAGCCTCCAGGTATGGCGTCACCACTTCAACCACCCCGACGCGGGCGCCATAGGCATGGACGCGGATGTAGAGATCGCCGAATTCGAGCGCATAGGCCTGGTCCGCCGAGAAGATGAACGGGATCAGCCGCGTCGCTTTGGAAGAATCCCTCACCTCGGCGCAGAAATAGGTACCGCCGCGCTTCCGGATGCCACCATGGGGAAGCGTCAAAAAGTTTTCGCAGCGGGAGAGCGCGGCCCTGTATAGGTCGAGCGAGGCGCGAGCGTGCAATCGCGGTGAGATTTCGCCGCGGACGAAGGTGTCCTGGATGGGATAGAGCATCGTCATCAGGCGCGCCTGAACCGGTTGTCGCCGCGCTGGACCGCCCAGGACGACGTTGAAAACCTGCCGCCACGCTGGATGGCGTTGGCGTGGAACGCCGCGTCCAGCGCCGCGCTATAGGCACTGCGGGCGATGTCGATCATGCCCGCCTTGTGGGTCAGCGGATGCGCGATCTTGACGGCAAGCGCTGCAACCAGCACTTCGGTGAACGTCGCGTCCCAGTCGTTCGGATCGGTGAGGTTGGCGATATAGCGGATGATCAGCGGGCTCGATTGGTCGGAATAGATCAAGCCGGCTTCCGGCGCCACGCGATCGGCACGCCATCCGGCTCGCCATTGTGGGTCAGCGGCAAAGGCCGCAGGCAGTCCACGGGCAATTCATAGGCAAAGTTCAGCGTGCCCGCGCCACTGCCGGTATCGGACCCGGCGACGGCGGCCGCCAGGATTGCGAACACCCAGGCATGTTTCATCAGCTCCGCCTCGCGGGTCAGGTCGAAATGCAGGTTGAGCAGGCGGGCCGGTTTGACATCCTGATCAAGGCTGTCGACCGGCGCCTCGTCGAGGACGCCAAGCGCCATGTTGGCGATGTCGAGCGGGGTGATGGCCATGGTTTTAGGCCTCCGTCTGTGTGGATCGGGAAAAGCAGGACATGAGTGGGGTGGGATTGTGAGGAAGGTCGCGATCCGTCGCGCCCCCTCTGCCCTGCCGGGCATCTTCCCCACGAGGCCCACGAGGGGAGATTGGATGTCGCATTGGCTTTCGCCAATCGCCAACGTTGAAGTAAAGGGCGCGTTGTCGGTGAAGCTACCGATCTCCCCCCAAGTGGGGGAGATGCCAAATTTTGGCAAAGAGGGCAGGACAGAGGGGGGCGCCAAGGAATGCAACCGCTGGAAAATTGCCAGCGTGCGCCACGTGATATTATTTCACAACATCGCCGCGCAACGCGGCGATGACATCCTGCGGCGTCAGCCGAAGTGTGCGCTCGTCGGCCGCCCGCGCGACTTGGCAAACGCGCTTGCTGGCAACCTTTCGGCGCCTCTCGCCATTGCCAAACCGCGCTCAAGCGCATCCTCGAGGCTCGTCGTGTAGTAGGCGGTGTTTTCTAGGCCGCTGAAGAAGTTGATGCGGTGAAGCTCGCCCTTTTTGCTTATGACAATGCCGGCTTTTCGAAGCACATCCTGAACTGCCTTGTAGGTCATATTCATGGTTACCCTCCATCGCAAAGACAAGGCAGCATCGCCCGCTTGTGTAACCGTTTGGTGGCGGCGATTGATCAATGTGCAACAACAACAATTCTGGGGCAGCACGGCGCGTGATTTTGGGATTCGCACATCGGCCGACCCGGTGTCCAGAAGGGGCGGGACTCTGACGCCCCGCCCTCGCCTTGCTTCATCAGGCCTCGGTCGTCTTCAGCGCGATGAACGTCATGTGCTTGACGCTCGACGCCGTGCGGTCCCAGTTCGCCGCCAGCGCCAGTTCGGCATCGGTGGCGAATTCGCCAGCCGTCGACGCGTCGAGGAAGCGGGTGCCGGGCACATGCGGGACGAAATGCCGGCGGGCGACCATTTCGGTGACGCCGCCGCCATGGCCCTGGCGCGGCTTGCGGTCGAACTCCAGCGGCCCGCCTTCGGTATTGACCGGCAGCTCGTTCCACAGGATTGCCTTGTCCTTGAACATGAACGCCGTGTAGACGCCCGCGGCGACCGGGATGTCGTCGTCGATGACGGCCCGCAGCCCCATATAGTAGGGGATCAGCGGCCCGCCCTGCTCGGACAGCGGCACATAGTCGATGAGGTCGGCGAGCTTCAGCGCCTTCATCTGCTTGGAGTGCATCCAGATCGTCTTGAACTTGTCGGCGCGGTCGCCCATCAGATAGGCGGCCTCGATGATGTCGGTGTCGACGATGGAGGCGCCGGTGATGCGGACGAGGTCGCCGGCATCATTGGCAAGGTTGTCGGCCACCACCCCTTTCAGGATGCCGAGCAGCGTCAGCTTGTTGGCGCGCTGCCAGTAGTCGGTCTGGCGGCGCACGATCAGCTTCTGCGGGTCGTCGCCGGCCAGGATCGAGGTCAGGTCCGGAATACCCCACGCCTGGGCGCGGACATTGCGGGCGGCGACCTCGCGGCGCGCGCCGATCTTCTTCATCTCGATCGAGTCGGCCGGATCGTCATTGACCGGCTCGGACGGATCGTTGCCGAGATCCTTCCAGCCTGGCATGTCGACGGAACGCCCGCCCATGGAGAGCTTCGAGGCGATGGTCGGGTCGGAAAACAGGATCCCGGCCTGGTAGATCTCGAGCGACTGGACGTGTTCCTCGAATGAGTATTGTGCGTAGACGGACGGAACGATCGCGTCCGCGATGCGGGTATAGGCGTCTGCCATTTTTTCTTTCCTTCAGTTTGATTGACGGCTGCGCCCCTTCAGGCCGGATGAGGGGGCATTCGGATGCGGTTGCCCTATTTCAAAGGGGATTGTTCGGTATCCACAGGTCGGGGTTTTCGCCCGCCTCGCGTGCCAGCCGCCGGGCGCGGACGGGGTCGCTTCTGACGAGGGCCGAGATATCGGTCAGGTTGCGTTCGCCGGCGGCGTTGCGCTTGAACGGATTGCCTCCGTTCGAGGCTGCGCCGCCGTCGATCGTGTCATCCCTGAACATCGCCTCGCCAATGGCTTGGAACGCCCTGGCGATCTGCGGATCGGTCAAGGCGCCGTCAGGCAGGAGGATGCCCTTCGCCTTGTAGGCATCGACCAGGCCGAGCTTCTTCATCGCCCGGTTGGCGACCTCCAGTCGCTGGCGAAAGCCGTCGCTGTCAGTCGGTCCCCAGTCCCGGACCAGGTCGTCGTGAGTGGCCTCGACCGAACGGGCAGCGGCGATCTGCTGCGCCTTGGCCTGTTCGGCCATGTAGCCGACGAAGCGGTCGTGATAGGCCTGCGCCACCTTCGGCGTGGCGCCGGCCTCGACCGCCCACGCCTTGGACGCGTTGGCGAGTTCGTCCGAATAGGCGAAGTTTTCGGGGAGCCCGTCAGGGCGCCTGTACTCGACCTTGTCGGGCGATGTCAGCGGGCGCATCGCCTCAGGCAGCCGGGCATGGAACCTGTCCCAGTCTTCCGCAGCTGCGTCCGCTGCCGGAATGCGCAGGCTTTCGCCCTGCTGCCGCTCCAGCTCGGCATAGGATGTGAGAACCCGGTCGAGGCTTTCAGGCTTGGTCCAGCCCTTGGTTTCAGCGAGCTTGCGGTTGCCTTCGGAAAGACCGTCAAACCAGCTCTTGCCGGCCGGCGGGGCGGACCCGTTGTCCCCGGCGGCCGGTGGCCCTGCAAGGTTGCCCGCCGGTGGCGACGCCACCACGGACCCGGCGTCTGCCAGATCTGTCATGAGAAAGATTCCTTCTTGTTGTTTGCAAATGGAAACGAGCACTGGCCAGTTCAGTCAGTCGTGTTATTGGATTGTTGAAGGATCGGCTGGAGCCGGCGGAATCGTTGTGGCCGCAGCCTGATTCTTTTCGACAGAACCTGGCCCTATCGTCTTGTTCGAGTACGATCTTTCAGAACCGGCGGCACGCACCGTCAAGACGAAAGAAACCATGTCGCATTTCGTGACAAGCGGTTGCCGCGGTTCCGCCGCAATGCAACCGCACTTGGCAAACACTTGGCAAAACCAGCCAGTGTATTAGTTCATAGGCTTCAACGGAGTATCAGACGATGACCATGTACAAAGCCATTGCCGCCCTGCTTGTGACTGCCGCGCTGGCAGGATGTGCACAGACCGAAGGGCAGCAAAGAGCCACCACGGGGGCCCTGGTCGGCGGCGCTGGCGGCGCTCTCGTCGGTCAGGCCCTGGGCCGCGACACCAAGAGCACGGTTATCGGCGCAGCCAGCGGCGCCCTGCTGGGGGCGGTCGTCGGCAGCGCGACGACGCCACAGCGGCGCGGCGAACAGCTTTGCCGCTATCAGGACCGCTACGGCCGCATCTACACCGCCCGTTGCGACGACCGCTACTACCGCGGCGATTATTGAGACGAAGCCCCGGCGCTGGTCTTCCCTTCTCCCCTTGTGGGAGAAGGTGGCCGCGAAGCAGCCGGATAAGGGGTGTTCCAGCTTGACGAATACCTCTGTCTCCGACCGCGCCTGAACACCGGATCGATGGTGCGATCACCAACGCCTCATTTCTTTCAGCACCCCTCATCCGTCTCGGCGCTTCGCGCCGATCCACCTTCTCCCACAAGGGGAGAAGGCGTCACCAATGGCGGTGCTTCACCCCTACCGCCCCTCCAACCGCGCCGCCTTCTCCAGCGCCGCCAGTTGCGCTTCGTCGAGTGTCAAAAACCCCATGATGTGCTGCACCACTTCGGCGCGCGCGTTGCTCAGCGCGCTGTGCAGCTCGAAGCCGTTCGGCGTCTTGGTCTTGGCCAGCCACTCGCCATAGGACGGGCGGCGGTAATAGCCGGTCGCCGCCGACAGGTCGGCCAGCACCATCTCGCCGTCCTGGCCTGAGAACACCCTGAGATAGGCCCTGGTCAGCGCATCCTGCGCCCTGGCCGGGCCGCCGGCCTGGCGCGAATGGGCGAAGCGTTTGCCGCTCATGCGCCGCCCTCGCCGCCCTGCGGCATCAGCCCGCTGAGACTGTCGAGCAGGCCGCTGTCGCGCGCCTGGACCGCCGCCGGCACCGCATCCCTGGCAACCTTGCCGGCGGCGGCGATCGCCGCCATGCCGGCCTGCGCTTGTTGCGCCCTGGCTCGGGCATCGCGAATATCAGCCACCTCGTCCTGGCGGCGAAAGATGCGCTGCGGGCTGCGGCCGGCGCTCTGCACGATCTTCAGCGCCTCGTCGCCGTCGATATTGTCCATGACGCCGGGGTCGAACTGCGCCATCTGCATGGCCGTGGTCACCACCTGGATGGTGTCGCGCGCCTCGGCCGAGCGGCGCAGCACGTCGAGCGGACCGGTGAAGGTCGGCCGCACCGCCTTGCCGGCGAGGCTCGCCGGCGGCAGGAAGCGGCTGTCTTCCTCATACAATCCCTTGTCCTCGAGGATACCGAGCTCGCGGTCGAGATTGGCGGCAAAGCCGGCCTGGATGATCGAGCCGGAGGGCCCGAGCAGCGCGCCTTTCTCCTCCTGCCGGATCAAGGCTTCGGTGGCCGTCATCTGCGGGTTCTGCACCAGCGTCTGGAACAGGTTGACGAACATCATGTCGCGGATCTCCTCGGCCCGGCTTTCCGCGTAGTCGAATGCATGGGTCGGGTTCTGGCCCACAGCGATCGGCGCAATCAGCGGCCGGCCATTGTCGTCGATCAGGCCGGGATAGTTCTCGCCGGGATTGAGCACCGGCACATAGTCGAGCCGCGCTTTCGAGGCGGTCGCCGGATCGGTGATCTGCTGCAGCGCCCTGAGACCCGAGCGGCGCACCGCATTTTCCTCGCGCACCGTGGTCAGCGCCTCGATGGTCGGCGAGATGCCATAGGGGTCGCCCTCATGGCGGCGCCAGTTGAAGCAGGACACCGGGAAGGAGCGGAAACCGCTCTCCCTGACGATGACCTCCTCGTCCTCGACGACGTGGTAGGAGGCGAACGCCGTGTCGAGATACTGGTAGGTGCCGGAGAGCCGGTACATCTTGCGCTCGTCGCGCGGCTGGATGCACTGGATCAGCGAGATCTTGGTCTCGCATTTGGCCGGGTCGTCGACCAGCATCTTAATCCGCGCCGGCAGCTTGTCATAACCGAGCAGCTGCGCCGCCTGCCGTGCCGTGCGCTCATAGCGGCGGTGGAAAATGTCGACCTGGCCCCAGCGGTTGCGGCAGAGATAGCCCTCGACCACCGGGATCGAGGCATAGCGGATCAGCGTGCCGCCAAAGCCCTCCTCGGCGTAGAGATAGGCCGGGCCATAGCGCACGACGTTGCGCAGGCAGGCCTGCGTCGCCGGCACGAAATTCGAATTGGCCGAATAGCGCAGCGCAAACAGGAAATCGCGAAGCGCCTCCGCCCATTCCTTCTCCTCCTCGCTCTCCTCGTCGTTCACGGCGGCGGTCGACAGCCCGTGCCATTTCTCCGACTGCGGGATGATCAGGCTTTCCAGCCCGGCGGCCAGCCGGTTGGCGGCCGAGTTGATGGTGTTGGCGTAGACACGCGCGCCGCGCCGCTCGTGCCGCTCGGCCTGCGGTTCCGCGCCCCGGCGCCCACTCCAGACATCGGGCGCGTCGGGGTCGCAGAATTCCGACACCGCCTCCCAGACAGCCTCATACTGGCTGCGCTCGCTCTCCAGTTCCGCCTGTCGCGACAGGATATCGTGGGCACGGGAATCGCTCGCCATGGCATTTCCTTGTTCTGATGTATCAGCTTGTTCGAAGCCCAGATATTGCCAAGGCCAGGTCGAATTTTGTTCGCTTTTGCGATGTTCAAGGGGCGCGGGGCGGCGACTCAAGGAGATCGGTTTGATAATGACGGAAAGCCTACCCGGCGCCCTGAAGAGGCGAAGCAAGCAGGTTGCAAAGCGGCTGATCGGCTACGATTCCCGCAACTGGCTGCGCATCAGGCAGATCGAGGCGTTCACCGCGTTTCTTGAGGCCGACGGCCGCAAATCCTCAGACGTGATCGAGATCTCGCCCGGCTGGAACCGCCACTGGAAGACGATATGCTCGAACTATACATCGGTCGATTTTCCTGATTTCGACATCTGCAAGGACCGCACCGACCGGCAATATTCCGTCGTCATCGCCGACCAGGTGCTGGAGCATGTGCAGCGCCCGTTTGCCGCGGCACAGAATATCCACGCCATGACCCGGCCGGGCGGCTGGGCGATGGTGGCGACGCCGTTCCTGTTCAGGGTGCATGCCAGGCCGCACGACTACAACCGCTGGACCGCCGCCGGCCTCAAGCAGGTCCTGGTCGAGGGCGGCTTCCCCCAGGCAAACATTGAAGTGTTCAGCTGGGGCAACAAAGCCTGCGCAAAAGCCCATATCGGCGGGCCGGTGCGCGCCTACGGCCTATGGCGCGACCTCAGCAACGACGAGGAATATCCGCTGATGGTCTGGGCCTTCGCGCGCAAGCCGGGGTGAGGGCTGAAGAGCCTTGCCTTCTCCCCTTGTGGGAGAAGGTGGCCTCGCCCACGGGTCTTGCCTCCGGCAAGCCCGAGGACGGGCTCCGCGAGGTCGGATGAGGGGTGTTCCAGCTTGGCAATAGCGCAAAAATCCACTGCCTCATTTCTTCCAGCACCCCTCATCCGTCTCGGCGCTAAAGCGCCGATCCACCTTCTCCCACAAGGGGAGAAGGGGTGCTCTTCACCCTTGCCGCGTCACCAATTTCGCATGCCGGCGCCAATACCACCGGCCAGCACGCGCCTACGAAACGTAGCGTCTCCTCGGCACCCACCTCACACCCCCAGCAGCACGCGGCGCCGGCCGCTGAGTTCGCTCGGCGACAGATCGGTCTTGACCGTGCCGGCGGTGCCCTGGCGCTGCTCGAGCTCAGCCCGGAGCGCTGCTTCGCGCGCCTGCACGTCCTTGTCGGCAATGGTCGGTGTCGGTGGCAGCGGCTTCAGCGCCGGCGGCTTTTGAAAAAGGCACATGGTTCCAGCTTTCTCCAAAGTCAGACGACCCAAAGTCAGACGACCTCGTCCAGTCGTAGAGCAAAAAATCCTCGCCGTTCTTGCCGTAGCCCGGCAGGCGGCAGCGTTGCGTGGCGCCAAGCCGGGCCAGCCAGCGCAGCGCCAGTTCATTGCTGGCCAGCGCCCGCGCCTCGACCCGCCAGGCGCCGTGCGCGGCAACCTGCGGACCGAGCACGGCGTGAAAGAACGCCGTGATCCCAGGCACGCAGCGCTTCATGCGGCGCGTGCCCCAGCTCCAGGCGATCCACAACCCGCCGCGCTGCTCGGCGGCGCCAAAGCCGGCCTCCGGATTGCCGTTCAGCTCGGCGACATAGGCAAACCCCTGCAGCACCGTCAGCGCCAGCAGCGCCGGCGACCATTCGTCGGACTGGCAGTCGATCTCCGTCCGGTCCTCGAGCCGCAGGTTGGCGGCGATGTAGGAGAGGTCGCGCAGCGTAGCGCTGACAATGCGAACGGTCATCGCCCTCACCGGAACGCCCCCAGCGGATCGCTCTGCCCTGCCTTTCGCCGTGCCGTCTTGAACTCGGCCGGGTCGACCACTGCTTCCCTCAGCATCATCACGCCATAGCGTGTCGCCGCCATCAGATCGTCGCGCAGCTTCACCACCTGGCCGTCTTTGCGGTGGTAGAGCCGAAACTCCTCGAACCAGGGCAGAAGCGTCGAGAACACCTTGAAGCGGCCGCTCTGCATGCGGTCGAGCATCTCCATCAGCCCGGCCTCGACCGACACCGAACCGTCGGCGAATTGCGCATGGCTGGAAAGCATGTTCAGCCCATGCGCGCCATATTGCCGGGCAAGTGCCACGCCCGCACCTTCCAGCGTCTCGCGGCGGCCGTCGCGCGGCCACGCCCAGGGCAGCCATTCGCCCCACGGCTTTAGGGTCAGCGCCTGCATGGCCGGCGTTTGCTGCGAGGCGCGGCAGGCTTTTGCGACATAGACGACGTCGGCCTCCGTATCCCAGGCGAGTTCGACAGCAGCGGAAGGGTGATCCCAGCCGAAATCCAGCGCCCCGAGCCGCGGCCAGTAGCGCGGCAGCCGGAACGGCTCGCAGGCAATCAGCTCCTCCGCCACCGGAAAGATCCGGCCGGAACCCAGCACCGGAATGCCGCTCGCCCGCGCCTCGCGCTCATGCGCCGGATAGGCCGATACGATCGCGGCGCGCTGCTGCGGCGTGTAATGCTCGGCATCGTCGATGGTCATGAAGGTGACGTGGCGAGACATATTAGAGTTCCGTAATTTACTTGCCGCGGCGAGCGATTGCCATTGATAATACTGTCCATCAGTGCAAAGCTGCTGGCAGCTTGGGGGAGATACATGATCCGCATAGTAATCGTCGTGGCCATTGCCGCCAGTACATCAGCATGCCAATCGAACGTCCCGTACGACACAAGTAAGCAGACCTGCGGGGTCTACATGCGCAGGGGATTCAAACACGAAGTTTGTACCCCGGACACACCAGACAAAGTATGCAATGTCTGGTACAATCAGATTACAGGTGATGAAAGGATATGGTGTCAACCACTTACCCGGAAAGCAACCGATCCCAAGGCCCGCGCCAGGCAGCTTGCGGGCAGCAGATACCCTTGATTCGACTTCATCCGCTGGCTTTCGGCATCCCCTCCACCTCATCCGCCGACAGAAACAGCAGCACCACTTCCGACATGCCGAGCAGCGGCGTAAAAGTGACGATGGTGATGCCGCCTGTCGCGTTGGTGCGGGTCAGGCCTTCGGAATAGATGTCGAGCGGTGGTTCCTCGTCGAACCAGACGCCGTGCAGCGTTTCGCCCTGCCACTTTTCGCGGCCCTTCTCAAAACTCTTGAACGACAGCACCGATTCATCGGCCTGCACATCACCGCCGCCGCCATGGCGCACGACGACGCTGTCCAGCCCATGCGGCGCGCCGCGCCCCATGATGGTGCTGACAATGGCGTCGGCCGGGATCATGCCGGTGCCCCACGCCGCCGGCTGCTGCGGCGGGCCGACCAAGATGCGCTGCGGGTTGTCGCGCGTGCCCTCGGCGGTGACACCGGCCGCCCACAGCCGCACGGCCGTGTCAAAAAACTTGCCTTGCCACCACTCGGGATAACGCCCGGTGAGATGCATCGCCCATTCGGCGCCGCCGGCCCTTGTCTTGCCGAGCTGGTTGCCGGCCATGAACAGGCGTTCTCGGTTGGCAGCACCGGCCGCATGGAACTCGGCCTGTCGCGGGTAAGGCCGGTAGGCGGCAAGCTGGTTAGTGCGCCGCCTCCGGTCCAATTCCCTGAGCAGGCTCAGATACTCGGTCTTCGCCGTCGCGGCCCGGCTTTGCGAGCCCCTGTCCTGCGACGCCGGACTTTTCGAGAAACGGCCGCAGGACGGCTTCGAGGCCGCGGATGCGCTGCCTGATTTCGTCATCGCTCAGTGCTTCCAGGCTGTTGATGTTGAGATGCAGATCCTTGGGCAGCACCGACAGCACGATCTTCAGATACTGATCGGGCTTTTCGGTACGAACCTCGGCGATGACGCCGGCGCCATGCGCCCGGAAATCGGCGCGGATGGCGTCCAGAAAACCATCGGCCAGCGTTTTTTTCGCTCGCTTTGGCCGGCCGGAAGGCCTGGGTTCGGTCACATCAGCCGGTTCGTCGTCGAAAGGATTCTCGGCCATGCCTACCTCGATGCTGGTGATTGGCGAAAGCCGGGGTGACATCCGATCTCCCCCAAGTGGGGGAGATGCCAAATTTTGGCAAAGAGAGGGCAGGACAGAGGGGGCGCTGTCCCGCCGACATTTGCTATCGGCAAACACAGGCACAAACGTTCGAGAAGGCTTGATATAAAAAACCCGCCTCGGCGGGCGGGTCGTCGGCGCAAATCAGCACCATGACTATATTCCTAGCATAGCTGCCGTCACAAAGCAAGCGAAATCTCGCGGGCCGGCCTAAAATTCGGCCGCCCGCCGCGCTATGGTGCAGCTGTCCGGATCGGAACCGGCGTTCGCGCGTTTGCAATTTTGCCAATGGGAGCAAAGCCATGAATGTCGCCAATCTGCAACTCGAGGGCCTGCTGATGGCCGTCGCATCGATCAATCAGGTCCTTGTCCGCAAGGGCGTGCTGACGGTCGAGGAGATAGACATCGCCTTGCGCAAGGCCGAAGCCAGCGAGACCAGCGAGGAGCGCTCCGAAGGCATGTCGGCGTCGAGCCGCGATGCCGTCAACTTCCCGATCCGGCTGCTGGAGCTGGCGAACCAGTGCCAGCCGGAGGCGGACATGCCGTCCTTCTCCAAACTGGCGCGCATGGTCGGCCAGATGAAGGAACCCTACAACGACCAGATGTGACGCCGCGATCGCCTCGCCGTATCGGAACGCCGCCTGCCAGCCGAGCTACGATCAGCTGGCCGATGCAGCCTTCCAGGTCAGCACACGGCCCGGCCCATGCACCGCGGCAAACAGCAGCCCGGCCAGGAAGGTAAAATGATCGACGAAAAAGCCGAACTCGGCCTGGTTTCCGGCCCAGTGCGACGGCCCGTGGAAGGCAAAGGCGAGGAACAGCACATAGGCGCCGGCGACAAGAGCGGCCTGCGAGAACAAGGCGCCGGTCAGGAAGCACAGGACGAGGACGACTTCGAGCACGGCCGCGCACCAGGCCAGAAACAGCGGGAACGGAAATCCGGCGGCGGCGATGTAGCCCGCAGTGGCGCCCATGTCGATGAATTTGAAGGTCACCGCCATGAGAAAGACGGCTGCGAAGATCAAGCGGCCAATCAGGATTGCCGCGGTCTGCCACGGCGGTTGAGCCGGTGATTGGGTGGTTTCCGATGACATGCCGTCCTCCAGGGTTGCGACCGATTTCGCCCCAAGGACGTTACACCAGCCGCAAATCCGACATGCGGCGCTTCCCCTTCTCCCCTTGTGGCAGAAGGTGGCCGCGAAGCGGTCAGATGAGGGGTGCTCCAGCTTGGCATCGCCGCATTCCGTCCAACACCCCTCGTCCGGCTCGGCGCTGCGCGCCGATCCACCTTCTCCCACAAGGGGAGAAGGGATCGCGGGCCTTACCCTGCCTTCGCCTCCGGGTGGCTGATCGGTGCCCGCACAGTCCCATACTGGCCGCTCCAGCGGTCGGTCATGTCGCAGCGTATGTCCCACAGTTCCGGGAAGAAGCGATGCAGGGCGCCGGCCTGCAGCAGTTCGACTGGCCGGCCCTTGAGCGATTTCGAGCCGAGCCCGATCGAGCGGTGGATGAGATAAAGATGATTGGCGCGGAATTTCTGGAACAGCTCGTCGAATTCGATCAGCGCCTCGGCGACGACATAGCTGTCGCCGTGGTCATAGCTGACATCGTAGACATCCTCGAGCGAGAGCCCGCGACCATCGAGATAGGACGCCTTGAACGCCCGCCACAGGTCCGGCGGCGTGCGCAGCAAGAGCTTGAAGCCCGGCGATTCCTGGCCGCTGCCATTGCCGAGCTGCAGCCGAATCTCCTGGTATTCCTTGGGCGACATGGTTTCGAGCAGGTCGAGCTGCGCCGTCATCAGGCGCATCAGCCGATGCACCCGCCCCATCAGCGTGACGATGCGATGGGTGTTCTGCTGCTCGAGGAAGTCGACGACATCGACCAGCGTGTAGGCGATGAGCTTCATCCACAGCTCCTCGACCTGGTGGACGATCTGGAACTGCAGCTCGTCGGCATTTACCATCTCGGCCAGCGGCTTCTGGCAGGCGAGTAGCTTGTCGCAGCTGAGATAGACGCCATAGTCGCGCATCTCGGGCGCTTCGATACGGGCGTGATAATCCGGCTTGTGCATGGCAGCTGCTCCTTTGCCCGGCCCTCAGGCGTTTGTTCGGTCCGAGCCCGCAGTTTAGTCGCTTTTCACTTGAACATTGTTCCTTTGTGTTATCCAAATGCCAGAAAATGGAGGACGGATGTTCGTCCATCGCGAAGGTTTGGAGAACGTGTGATGCTGGATGCCGTCGACCGGAAGATCGTCGCGGCGCTGGAACGCGATGCGCGCACCTCCTTCGCAGTGCTTGCCGACGAGGTCGGCTTAAGCAAGACGCCGTGCTGGAAGCGGGTCAAGGCGCTGGAGGACGCCGGCATCATCCGCGGCTACTCGACGCGGGTCGACCCGGCCAAGCTCGGCTTCGGCATCGAAGCCTTCATCCAGGTGTCGATCGATTTCGAACTGTCCGAAGCCTTCGAGGCCGCCGTCCAGGCGCATCCGCTGATCCGGCGCTGCCACGCCACCACAGGCGAGGCCGACTATCTCCTGCAGATCGTGACCGTCGACATGATGGCGCTGGACAGGATGCTGCGCGTCGAGCTCAGTCGCCTGCCCGGCGTGCGCCGCACGATCACCTCGATGGCGATGCGCGAGATCAAGGATGACATTTCTTTCGCCAATGCCGTGGGGCATGCCCAGCAGAGCGCTAAATCCGAGGCTTAAGAGACTGTTTCGAAATTCGCTCTGGCGAGTCATATGGTGGTGGTTTCGAGAACCGGCGCGCAGCGGACGTTTTGGTCCGTGAGCCCGCGCATGACCCCGAAAATCGGAAGATTTTCGGAAAGGATCATGCGCAAACCAAAAGTGCTACAGCGTCCTTTTGCGCGTCCAAAGGACGCGCGGCGCTGTAGGTAAGCGCAGAAAACGCCATCAGATGGCCGCCAGAGTAGAGTTTCCAAACAGTCTCTAAGGCGTGTAGCCCAGCGCGACCAGCACGGACAGCCCTGCAGCCAGGCCAATTGCGATAACAATGCCGAAATGCCGTTCCAGGAATTTGCGCCCCTGCCAGTCGTATCGCATTTCTAAAAACTCCGCCGCGTAATCTGGGGCAGCGTGTTCAGGCGTCAAGGCCGGGTCCTTGACAGGCGGTGGACAGGCAGCTGCCATTGTTCATACCGTGGTTCATATCGGAACGTGGAACGACGGCCGAGCATTCCTGCGCTAAAGCTGGGCTTCGATGGCAGCCTTGTCTATGACAGACCATACTTCTACAATCTTTTTGTCCCCAAATTCATAGACAACATTCTCGGCAAAGGAAACTCTCTTCCCATTTACAGGGAGGCCGAGGAAGCTTTCTTTCGGCGTGCAGTCGAACCCGAGCCGGCTCGCTATATAGGGCGGATCGGAAATCAGCATCTGGACGTTGAAATAAAGGTCCGGAATTTCAGCAAAGTCTCTCTCCAGCATTTTGCGATAGTCTGATAGACCGAGCCGCCGACCGTTGTGGACCACTTCATCATCAACGAACTGCCCCAGCTTCGGCCAGTCCTGCTTGTTCAGGCAGGCAATGTAGTCTCGGTAGATGTCACAGAGGTCGGTTCTGGTCACGGCGATTGCTCCCGTCTCTACAAGGCCCTGCTGAAAAGCTCATGCTCAAGCCGATGACGGCATGAAGCAGCTTCATGCGCGGATGAGAAAGTGCTAGACAGCGTTACTTCCTCTATTCCCGCTTCGTCTAATGGTAGGACAGCGCCCTTTGAAGGCGTGAATCGTGGTTCGAGCCCATGAGCGGGAACCACCTGACATGACGGAGGACGACATGGCCGACGACAAATCCAAGAGCAAGCAGGACCGCAAACCGGCCGCCGGCGAGGAGCCTTACGACGTAGCGGCGTTTGCGAAAAAATACGGCATACCGCCGAGCGAGGCCGCGACCATCATCAAGCGGTACGGGCCTTCGAGAAAGAAGCTCGACGCGCATATGGCGAGCCGCAACGCCTGATCCGCATCGGCGGCGGCCTGCAGGATAGGTGTTGCGATTAAATTAGCCTGAGCGCATATTTTGTCAGCCGGTGAACCAACCAAGCCGGTCAGGCTCGGCGCCAGCCCCCCTCGATCCCCTCGACGCCGAGCCGCTGGGGGATCGGCGGCCCTGGAGGCGAACCATGCCCATGTATCTCTCACGATTCAGCTATACGCCCGAGACCTGGGCGCGCCTGATCGAAAACCCCGAGGATAGACGCGAGGCAGCCCGCACCTACATCGAATCGGTGGGCGGAAAGCTGCACGGGTTCTGGTACGGCTTCGGAGAGCACGATGGCTGGAACCTGTGGGAGGCGCCCGACAACGTTTCAATGGCATCTGTCATGCTTGCCATTGGTGCGGGAGGAGCGCTCAGCTCGTACGAGACCACCGTTCTCCTGAGCGTCGAAGAGACGATGCAAGCGCTTGGCAAGGCAAAGTCGGTCCGCTATCGCCCGCCAGGAAAGTCCTGACCAGTCGCGCATCACGGCGCCGGACCGGTTTTGCGGACTTTTCGCCCGGCCAGCCCGGAGAGATCCGGGCTAGGCTCGCCGTCCGGCTGGTGCCGGCGCGCTCGCCCGTGTCTTGCTCGCCCGTGTTGCGCCCGCTTGTGTCACGCCCGCTTGCGTCGCGCTCGCCCGGGTCGCGCACGCCCGCGCCACGATCGCTTGCAGCGGTTCCGGCCGGTGCAGCAGAAATCCCTGGCCGAAGTCAATGCCCATATCCGCGAGAATGTCGAGCGCATCCTGCGTTTCGATCTTCTCCGCCACCACGGAGCAGCCGAGGCTCCTGGCGATGCCCGATATCGCCGAGACGATTTCGCGGTCAAAGCGGCTATCGGCAATATGCTCGATGAACGAGCCGTCGATCTTGATCGTGTCGACGGGAAAGCGCCGGAGATATTCGAACGAGCTCATGCCCGCCCCGAAATCGTCGAGGCTGACGCGGCAGCGCCGCTCGCGCGCCTTGCCGACGAACTGCTCGGCAGCTGCGAAATTGGTGACTGCGGCGGTTTCGGTGATCTCGAAGCCGATGCCGGAATGCGGCGCCCCGGTCTCGGCGATGATGGCGTCGACGAAATCCCAAAGCTGCGGGTCGCTCAGCGTCTGCGCCGACAGGTTGAAGCCGAGCGTGAGCGCCCCTGACTTCAGCGCCGGACCATGAAGCGACAGCGCCGTCCTGATGATCCAGCGGTCGAGCCGCGAGGCGACGCCGAACCGCTCCGCCGCCGGGATGAACTCGCCCGGCGGGATCAGCCGGCCGTTGCGCCCGGCGAGCCGCGCCAGGACCTCGACATGGCGGCTTTCTTGCCAGGGTTTTCCGAGCTGGTGGATTTCCTGGCCGAACAGTTTCAGCCTTCCGTCCGCCATGGCGTCGACGGTGTCGGCGGCCAGCCGCGCCGCATTGAGGCCGCTGGAACCGGATGTCGTCTCGGGCGAGAACACCGCGAAGCGATTGCGCCCGGCGGCCTTGGCCGCATAGCAGGCGTCGTCGGCGCAGGCGAGCGCGTCGGCCACTGCGGTATTCGCATCGGCGACAAAGGCGATGCCGATGCTGGCCGCAAGCTTGCGCGACGCCGCCGTCGAGCCGAGGTCGGCATCGCGAACCGCCGCGAGTACGGCGCCGGCGAGACGCTCGGCTTGCGCTGCGTCGCAATCAGGCACCAGCAGCGCGAACTCGTCGCCGCCGAGGCGCGCGGCGTGCACCGACGGCGGCAGACAGCCCAGAATGCGCTCGGCGACGCTCTTCAGGGCAAGGTCGCCGGCGGCGTGGCCGGCGAAGTCGTTCAGTGCCTTGAAGTAATCGAGATCGACGTAGAACACCGCGAGCCGGCGCGCCGTTGCGATGTGCTCGGCCAGCAGCCGGTCGAAAGCGGCGCGGTTCAGAAGGCCGGTCAGCGCGTCGTGGCGGGCCGCATGGGCAAGTTCCTGCTCGCGTTGCTTCGCCTCGGTGATGTCGCGCACCGTGCCCAGGATCTGGCCCGACGACTGGGCGTCGGCGAACCGTATCAGCGATTCGAGATGTCGGATTTCGCCGTCCCGCTTGATGATGCGGTATTGCACGGCGACGACCTTTTGCGTTTGCAGCGGCGCCAAATGGGCCCGCTCGGCGTCGGCCCGGTCGTCCGGATGCAGATAGCTGTGCCAGAGGTCTTGCGACACTTCGTCGGTGTCGGCGACAAGCCCGTAGATCTCCCGCGTGCGCTGGTCCCAGTAGCTTTTGCGTGCACCGATATCGTGATGCCAGATGCCGGTGCCGCTGGCCGCCAATGCCAGGCGAAAGCGGACGTTGACCTGTTCAAGCTCTGCTTCCGCCTGCTTCTGCTTGGTGATGTCGGTCTGGACGCCCATCAGTCTGACCGGCCGGTTTTCGGCGTCGCGTTCGACCACTCCGCCGCGATCGAGAACCCATACCCAGTGACCGGATTTGTGCTTCAGCCTGAGCTCGGTCTCGATCGAATCGGTCAGGCCGGCAATGTGGCGTTCGCCGCTGGCCACCGCCCGCTCGCGATCGTCGGGATGCGTCAGCTGCAGCCAGAGATCGCTTGTCTCCGCAAGCTCACCCTCGCCATAGCCGAGCATCTGCAACCACATCGCCGAGTAAAAACAGTCGCCGCTCGCGAGATCCCAGTCCCAGACGCCAAGATGCGCGCGTTCGAGCGCCAGCTCCCAGAACTCTCCGTCGCGATTTTTCTTTTCGGCCATGCTCTGGACTTCGCCTGCCTCGTCGCGGCCATTGTGCGGCAAAAGCAAAGAAGAATCCGTTACTGCGCAGCGGCTGGGGTGGACGGCCAATTTCTCTCACCCTGACACCCACGAGGCGCGAACTTTGCCGCAATGGCAGCCACAGCCGCGACGGCGCCAGCCTCACTTCTTCCCTTGCGGGTAGATCGCCTCACCGCGCTTCAGCATTTCGACGAAGGCGGCGATCTTCTTCTCGCGGCCAGCCTCGGTCTTCATGTTGTGGATGCGGAAGGCGAGCGCGAAGCGGTTCTGCGCGCTGAGCCTTGCCAGCATCGCCTTGGCCTCGGGCTCGGCGTCTATTGCGGCCCGCAGATCCGCGGGGATTTTCATGTCCTTGCCGCTTGCATAGGCGCGCGCCCAGCGCCCGTCGGCCTTCGCCGCCTCGACCTGTTTGAGCCCATGCTCGGTCATCCGGCCCGCCTCGATCAGCCGGGCGACGTTGTCGACGTTGATCTGGCTCCAGATGCTCTTCCTGCCGCGCGGTGTGTAGCGCTGCAAATAGCTCTTGTCGTCGAGCCCCTTGCGCACGGCATCGATCCAGCCCCAGCACAGCACGACGTCGATGGCCTCCTTGGGCGTGATCGAAGGCAGTCCCGAACCGACCTTGTGGATCTTGATCCAGATTTCTGTCTCGGTGTCGTGATGCTTGCCGAGCCAGGTGTAGAAGCTCTCGGCATCGCTGAATTCGCGGACCTTGGCGGGGTCGACCTCGACCGGCGCCATCAGCGGGTCTGCCTTTGTGTGGTCGTCATCGGTTCTCCTTTGTCGCTGCTTGGCTCCGATCGAATGGAGCAACAGTGGCCTTGTTGCAAGGTTGGCGCGATGCTTCGCGCCGCCCATGGCGGTCCTTCAAATCGTGATGTAATAACCTGCAGCCTTCCGGCTCGGCGCTGCGCGCCGATCCTCCTTCTCCCACAAGGCCCCTGGTGGAAGAAGGAAAGGAGCCTCACTGCAGCTGCGGTTTCCTAAGAAAGCTGTTGCGGTCGGCCGACTTGACGCGCAGCCAGGTTTCGCGGCCGTCGCGCACAACACGCAACGGGATCTCGGCGCCCGCCGGGTTCTGCCACAACTTGCGGTAGAAATCGGCGAGCCCGTCGACTTCGCCGTCGCGCACATCCGAGATGATGTCGCCCTGGCGCAGGCCGGCTTCGGCGGCCGGGCTGCCTTCGGCGACGCTCATCACCACGACCTCGCCATTGCTTTCGGCGGAGAAGGCGCCGAGCCATGGGCGCGGTGGCTTGGCAACCTGGCCGCGTGTCAGCAGATCGTCGAGGATGGGCGGCAGCAGGTCGATCGGCACCACCATGTTGATATCGGCGATCTCGCCGGCGCGGCTCATCTGCAGGCGCAGAGAACCGATGCCGAGCAGCCTGCCGTCCTGCCCGATGAGGGCCGCACCTCCCCACGACGGATGAGCCGGCGCGGTGAAGATCGCCTCGTCCAGCAGATATTCCCAATAGCCGGCGAATTCCTGCTTGGTGACGATGTACGCGCTGACCGCCTGGCCGATGCCGTCGGCGAGCACCACCGGGTCGCCGGCCGTCGCCCTGGCCGCGTCGCCGAAAGCCACTGCGGGCAGGGAGAGCGGGGCCAGCGCCTGCACCAGGCCGAAGCCCGTTTCCTGGTCGTAGGCAAGCGCGTGCGCGGGAATCACGCGCCCGCTGTGGTCGGTCAGCCAGACTTCTTCCGCCTCGGTGATGAGATAGCCGATGGTGAGCACCAGGCCGTTGTCGCGAATGACCACGCCGCTGCCCTCCCGGCTGGTGCCCAGCGCATTCGCGGTGAAGGCATCATCCGGGATCGAAGCCCGCACCGTCACGATGGACCGCAAAATCGTATCGATGGTCATGCTCTCAATCCTGGCCATATTCACGACGACCGTTCAGAGGGCCGGCATTCTTATATAGCTATGGCGCATATGACGAGGCGCAAGGGCCGGATGCAATCGCGCAGGCTTGCGCTGCCGACATCGACAATAGTTCAACACAAGTTGAACTTCCGTCAGCCCGCACTACCTGTATCTATGCAAGCTGATCCTCCCCAAGACCCTCTCCGCTCACATCAAAGGCCTCCGAAATGAACCAATACACACCGCCGAAAGTATGGATCTGGAACAAGGAAAATGGCGGCGCCTTCGCCAGCATCAACCGGCCGATCGCCGGCCCGACGCATGACAAGCAGCTGCCGGTCGGCAAGCATCCGCTGCAGCTTTACTCGCAGGCGACACCAAACGGCGTGAAGGTGACGATCATGCTGGAGGAGTTGCTGGCGCGCGGCCACAAAGGCGCCGAATATGACGCCTGGCTGATCAGGATCAACGACGGCGACCAGTTCGGCAGCGGCTTCGTCGAGGTCAATCCCAACTCCAAGATCCCGGCGCTGATGGACCGCAGCGGGCCAAAGCCGATCCGCGTCTTCGAATCCGGCTCGATCCTGCTGCATCTGGCCGAGAAATTCGGCGAGTTCCTGCCGATCGAGCAGCCGGCGCGCGCAGAAACCCTGTCGTGGCTGTTTTGGCAAATGGGCTCGGCGCCCTATCTCGGCGGCGGCTTCGGCCATTTCTACGCCTACGCACCGGAAAAATTCGAATATGCCATCGACCGCTTCGCCATGGAGGTGAAGCGCCAGATGGACGTGCTCGACCGGCGCCTGGCGGTAAGCGAATATCTCGGCGGCGACGCCTACACGATTGCCGACATCGCCGTGTGGCCCTGGTATGGCGGGCTGGCCAAGGGCCGCATGTACAACGACGCCGGCGCGTTCCTGTCGGTGCAGGAATACAAGCACGTGCAGCGCTGGGCCGACGCGATCGACGCGCGGCCGGCGGTGCAGCGCGGCCGCATGGTCAACCGCGCCTTTGGCGAGCCGGCGATGCAATTGCACGAGCGCCACGACGCCAGCGACTTCGACACCAGGACGCAGGACAAGCTGGCGGCGGAGTGAGCAGAGCGACGGAGCTGGAGCGGATGACGCGCTGCGCAGTATCGGGCATATGCACCCGGAGATATATACTGGTTGACTAAAGTAACGGAACGTCCAAGGCACATTCCCAGAACCGAACATGTCCGCTTTCAAGCGGTTTAGACCATACTGTCTATCTGATGAACATCATGGTCTAGGCATGTTTATATTTGTGGTGGCCGACCTGAATCTCGAAACCGCATGCTGTCTCGACGGTCCAGTACTCGCGGGTCGCGGTCACTGTGTGGCTTTCGTTCGGCCCTATAGATCAGCCGGACGACGGACAAAAAATATCCAAGCTGCAGAACGATCAAGGTGAGGACCGTCCAGCCGAGCGCCTTCCAGATTGAACCCGTTGCCAAATAACTCGAGAGCGCCACGACGAATGCCGCGGCGGTCATCCCCACCAGGAACTGTGGAAAATTCATCGCTTTTCAAGGCCGCCCCGGAGCTTCTAACAGCCGCGACGACCACCCTTGCCCATTTACCCCGGACCAACGTTTTCACCCTTTTGTTGGTTGCGCAAGTGGCAAATGGATGGGAAATATTTAACGCAACCTATGGTTGACATAAAATAAAAAGATGTCGGCGGGACAGTACCCCCTCTGTCCTGCCGGCCATTGGGGGAGATGGCCGGTAGGCCAGAGGGGGCGCTGTCCCGCCGGCGTCAAAACCACTACAGGCGCAACGCTCAGGCCGACATGGCTAGCGGCCTAGCGCTCTTGTTGGGGATCTGGATGTCGATCTCCAGCGTCGACATCGTCTCGCCGCGATCCATCGAGACCTGCAGATAATCCTGGTCGATCTGCACATGCCTGGCGATGACGGCCATGATCTCCTCGCGCAGCACCGAGACGAGATCGGGCTGGCTGCGGTTGCGGCGCTCATAGGCGAGCAGCACCTGCAGCCGCTCGCGCGCCACCGGCGCGCTGCCGCGCCGCTTGAAGAGGTCTAACAGGCTCATGCTGCCCTCCTTCCAAAAAGCCGATCGAGAAAGCCCTTGCGCTCGAACGGCACGACGACCGGCAGGTCCTCGCCCTCGAGCCGTTTGGCCGCCTCGATATAGGCGCGGGCGGCGGAGTTGGTCGGATCGCTGAGTGTCACCGGCGACCCGAGGTTGGAGGCCTTGAGCACGTCCTGGCTCTCGGGAATGATGCCCAGCAGCGGCGTCGACAGGATTTCCAGCACATCGTCGATCGAGAGCATTTCGCCGCGCGCCGCGCGCGCCGCATCATAGCGCGTCACCAGCACATGCTTGGCGATCTGCTCGCCCCGCTCGGCCTTGACGGTCCTGGCGTCGAGCAGGCCGATGATGCGATCGGAATCGCGCACCGAACTGACTTCCGGGTTAGTGACGATGACCGCCTCGTCGGCAAAGCGCATGGCAAGCTGCGCGCCGCGCTCGATGCCGGCCGGGCTGTCGCAGAAGACGTAGTCGAACACCGAGCTCAGCTTTTCGATCACCTCGCCGACGCCCTCCTCGGTCAGCGCATCCTTGTCGCGCGTCTGCGAGGCCGGCAGCAGGAACAGCGTCTCGACCCGCTTGTCGCGGATCAGCGCCTGCGACAGCTTGGCCGTTCCCTGGATGACGTTGACCAGGTCGAACACCACCCGCCGCTCGGCACCCATGATCAGGTCGAGATTCCTCAAACCCACGTCGAAGTCGACCAGCGCCACCCTCTTGCCGGTTCTCGCGACGGCGGCGCCAAGGGCGGCCGTCGAGGTCGTCTTGCCGACGCCCCCCTTGCCCGAGGTGACCACCACAACTTTGCCCATCTATGCCTCCTTATTGTTGTTCGTATTGTTAAGCGTTCGATTTATGCGATGCGCTTAAGTCTTTGTTTCTATTTCAAAACCGCTGCGTACTTTCGGGTACCTTCATTGGCTGAACGGCGAGATGCGCAGCGTGTCCTTTTCCAGAAACGCCTGCACCGCTTTTCCACGCAAGGCCGGCTCCATCTCCTCGGCGGTGCAATACCAGCCGTCGACCGACAGCAGTTCGGCCTCGTTTTTGCGGCAGAAGATGCGCGCCGCCGAATGGCCGAGCACACCGGCCGACGCCCGCCCGCGCAGCGTGCCGTAGACATGGATCGAGCCGGCGGCGACGATCTCGGAACCGGAGGCGACCGAGCCCAGCACGATGACATCGCCATGCGCGTGGAAGATCGACTGGCCCGAGCGGATCGGCGTCTTGACCATCAGCGTGGCCGGCGCTTCCGGCACCCTGTCTTCTGACCGTTTGCCCGGTTCCGCCCTGCCTTCTTCCGCCCTGCCCGTCTCTTCCGGCCTGCCGGCAGCCTTTTGGTCGGCCTGCATGAGCAGCCCGGCTGTGGCTTCCTTGGCGCCGATCAGCACAGGCGGCAGACTGGGCTCAAGCACCGTGTTGCCGTCGAGCTCGATGGCATAGATGCGGATGCCGCGCAGCCCAAGCTCGGCAACCAGCGCCTCGATCTGGCTGACCGCGGGCTTCAGCGTGTTGAGGTTGAGCACCACCGGGCGGCCGGCAAAATAGCCGGGAGAATTGCCGATCCAGCGGTCGAGGCTTTCCAGCCACTCCGAAAGCGGCGTCTCCGGGGTGAGCGTGAAGGCGACGAAGGAGCGGGCGCGAAAGCGAATGGATTTGGTCTCGACGGGGGCGGCGAAGGTCACGGATAGCGATTCCTTACTGATAGGTAAACGCTAGCCAGCCATGGTTAACGAAAGGTTAACGGAAGGGGAGTTTGCGGCATCCGGAAAGCTGTTACTGACAGGCCCGGCGTGTCAGCAAACCGGCGGACAGCCCTGGAAATCGCCAGCCCTTTCCTCGACACCTTGCTGGCTAAGTGCCCTTCGCTGCGTCCTCGATCAGTTCCGCCAGCAAGCTAGAGAACCGCTCGTCAGCCTTATCCCCGATGTTTCCCACTTCTCTCGCCACCATCCCCGGCGAAGATGCCGACACTTGTCCACTCAGCTGGACGTTGACCGAGAACGTCCTTCCGATCACCTCCTTTTCCGTTCCCCGCTTCCTGTAGATCCTGAACCGAATAGATGGTGTTGATGCTTTGTCTTGGCGGCGTGGCGCAGTGTCCATCTCGACCGCCACCTCGCCTGCTACGTCAGCCCTGGCCGCTTCCAGCGACGCGACCACGACGTCGTTTAGCCAGGCCCTTGCTTGCGCGCCGAAGTCCACCCCTTCGGCCTTCTCTTTGCCGACCTTTTCCTCGTGCTCACGGCGAGCTTGCTTGCCGCGGTCAAGGGCATCTCTAAACTTGGACATCGTGGTTTGCCTCCGATTGTGAGCGCATGAGACCAGGTGTCACATCCCATGCTCCTCCTGATGACCATGCTCCTCCTAATGGTAGAACGCGCGCGAGCGGCGTGCGTTGCGTAAGCGGAGCCGGCGGTTCGCCGCTGCGCGCGGCAGTATCCTTCTGCCGCGGTCGACCCGCCGGGATGGCGGCGGTGATCGCGGCGCTGTGGTCTGGGGTAGCCGTGTCACAGCCGAATGGACAAGCGCTGGAAATTACCTGCCCTTTCCCGCAAGATGCCTGAACATCCCCGGGGCTCGATATGTGCAACCTCTACAACATCACCACCAGCCAGGAGGCGATCCGCCAGTGGACCCGCGCCCTGCGCGATAGCCTCGGCAATCTCGAGCCCTCCATCGACATCTATCCCAACCAGCCCGGCCCGGTGGTGCGCAATGCGCCGGACGGGACGCGCGAGCTGGCCAACCTGCTGTGGGGCATGCCGACGCCGATCGAGCGCGTGAAGGGCAAGGCCGACTACGGCACCACCAACATCCGCAACCCGCAATATGGCCACTGGCAGCAATATCTCGGCGTCGAGAACCGCTGCGTGGTGCCGCTCACCAGTTTTGCCGAACCGAGCCCAACGCCGGGCGACAAGGATCCGGATACCGGTATCCAGAGAAACTACTGGTTCGCGCTGAGCGAGGCGCTGCCGCTGTTCTTCTTCGCCGGCCTGTGGACGCGCTGGCAAGGCGTGCGCAAGATCAAGGACGGCCCGGGCGAGTTCGAGCTCTACGGCTTTCTGACCACCAGGCCAAACGCGCTGATCGCGCCGATCCACGAGAAGGCGATGCCCGTGATCCTGACCACGCAGGAGGAAACCGAGACCTGGCTGACCGCGCCGTGGTCGCAGGCCAGGCACCTGCAGCGCACGGCAGCGGACGACGCGCTGGTGATCGTCGACAAGCCGGCGACGCAGATAAAATTTCCGCCGCAGGCGCCACAGGCGCCGGTACAAGGTTCGCTGTTCTAAAGCTTGAATTTCTGCAGCACCCAGATGTAGCCTTTTGGCGGATGGTCCTGGTCGACGAACTGAGTGCGAACGGTGGTGTCCTTGCGGCTGCATCGTTTGCACCTGAACCTGATGGCTTCCAGCGGCTTGTTCCAGCCCACCACCTTGGCCACGTCGTTGGCCCGAAAACGCCCGACATGGTAGCAGTGGCCGCACTCGACGATCAGCAGCATGTTGGCCTTCGCGGCACGTCCAACGCTGTCCATCGGCCCGGCCATGGCCTCATTTCCGAGTCAAATAGCCCTCGGGAAGCGGAAGCAGGCCAAGATCCGGCATCCGGAAATCGGGCTCCTTCTCCGCTACGCTGGCCATCACCTCATGCAATTTTTCGACAAGCCCGCAAAGCTGCCAAAACAGTTCGCCTTGCGCCTTCAGATGCAGTTGCGACGAAAGCACCGTCCTGCGCAGGCTGAGAGCGTCGCTGATGATCGCCTCGGCATGCCTCGCCGACAGCCTGTCGAACCGGCTTTTTCGTCTGCCCATCGCGGCTCTCCCCAGTTTGTGAGCGACCGCCCCACCTCTGACAAATAGGAAGGCATTCCTCGCCAAGTCAATCCACACTTGACTTTTTTGTTCCCGTTTTGTTCAATTTGAACAGAAACTGTTTGAGGCATCCCCATGGACAACACCGTAACGCTGGACTGCTCGGGAATTGTTTGGCTAAGGCTGGGCCCGACAATGAAGGCACTAATCGCAAGACAAATCGATGGCAACGCACTGCGTCGGACCATCGGGACAGCGCCTTGCGACCAGGCATGTCAAACTCGCTGAACTATCGTGGCAGGGAAATCAGCGGTAACTCTGAATTGGTTTAGCAGTATGCCGCGGGTCCGTCACTGGCAAAAAATACCGTCAATGGCCGAGTAACGCGCAGACAGCCTGAGCCTGAACCTCCCTCAAGTGCTCAATCAAGGCACCTGTGGGCTCGGCAGCGTTCAGCGTGGTAGTGACCGAGCGCGTACCGTCGGCGTTGGACGCGGCCCACTGCGTATAGCCCTGGAAGTTGCCAGTATGGCCGTACACGACGCCGCACGGCGTGGTGTAGCGGAACAGTCCTAGGCCAGCCTCATTCGTCCCTGGTCCGGGCGGGCTGGAATCTCCTGATATGAACTGCATCTGCTCCTGCTGCTCGGCAGCGCCGAAAAACTTCAGCGCAAGGTCAGCCCGTATGAACGTGGACAAGTTTTCAGGAGTCGACACGATCGCACCAGATGCCCACGCGCCGCTGGGGCTGACAAAGTTGGTCACGTCCTCTGGCTGGGATCCGGGCTCAACGGCGTAGCCGTGGATGTAGGGCGTCGGCAGCGCGATTTCCGTTGTCGGGAAGCTAGTTTGCGCGAGGTTGGCAGGACCAAATATCATCTCTTGCAACAGTGCCTCGTAAGGTTTGGAGGTCACTTCTTCGGCAATCAGCCCAACCACGATATTGTCGGTGTTTGAGTAGGCATACTTAGAACCGGGGGCAAACTCGAGCGGATCGTTGCGGACCCAGTCGATGATCTTTCTCGGCTCGACGTAGCCTTGGGGATCTGTCGCCACTTGCTTGGCCAAGCCGTCGGATCGCAGGTAATCAGGTAACCCGCTGGTGTGGTTTAGCATGTGCCGAAGCGTGATCGCGGACCATGCCGCCGGCAGCCCGGGCAAATGTTGGCCGATAGCCTCGTCGAGGCCGATCCGGCCAGTCTGGACGAGATGGAGGGCAATGGCCCCGTTGAAGGCTTTTGAGACGCTGGCGATACGCATGTATTGATTGACCGCTGGCGCTACATCCGAGGACACATTGGCGCGGCCCGCACTGAGTACGGTTAGGCGGCCGTCGCGGTAAAGAGTTGCTATCGCACCTGGCGGCCCACCCTCAGTCTCGACTAGCTGCTGCAGGCCGTGTCGCACCGCTGCATCGGTTGTGGCTGACCGCGCGGCCGGCGGAGGGGGCGTGGGTGCGGGGCGTTCGGCATCGGAATGCTTTATATATCGGCCGGGATCCATTTCCTCCGGCGCCACGATGACCTCGTCGTTAACGCCAGAGTCGATGTATTCATCGGTAATGGAAAAGCCTGCCAGAAGCTGCTTTCCCGTGAGAGGGTACCAGGAGCCGAATTCGTGTGAGTATGCGGCGATTGCCAGCAAGGCCAGTTGCCGATTGTCATATAAGTCGATTTCATAGCTTTCCGCCAATTTGCCGCCTGAATATTTTTTGTAGCCGTCAATATACGCATCACGAGGATTGTCGCCGCGGTACTTGTCTACGATGGCGCCAATGGTGACCTTGTCCTTCTTGCCCCCGAAATAGATTTTGCGAAGAAGAAAGCCCCAAGCGGCTACCCCAAACTCAGGAGTCTCGTAAACGGCGGTCTGGTTGCCGTACCTGTCGGGCAGCGTGCAACCCACATACCCTTTCATGCTATCTCGCTGCCATCTCGAGATGTTGATGGCGCCGGGATTGTTTGTTCGAAGCGCCCGTCGAGTGAGCGTATCGGACGAACTGTAGCGGGCGTCTGGCACGCTGCTGAAGAAATTGCCAATCCCGATCAGGCTCCTGAACCTGAATTCTATATCGTCAGGATATTTCGCAGAATCACGAAATGGAGGAGTTAGCTTGCGAGTGTGACTGGCGTCCCAAAACGGCAACCCCATCGCTTTGCCTGTCTCAATGCCGACCATGCCGTCGACAGGCATCCCACTATTGGCCTGAAAGGACTTCACCGCGCTCACTGTTTGCGAGCCGAACAAGCCATCGATCACAGATGCATAAACTGCCTTATCCGCCAGCACGCTCTGTAGAAGCGCAACTCTGCGATCAGGAGCGTTGCGTAGGCTCTGCCTGAATATGGGGCCGGCGGGTTGTCGTTTTGGGTTCGGTTGGGGCTTGCTGGCTCCTTCGCTCGGTGCGGAACGATTGCCAGAGGACCCGCAACTCAAATAATCCGTTGCGCTAGCTTGCTCCAGGCTCTCAAAAGCGGAGGTCGGACGACATAGCGATGCAAAGAGAATGGCAGCCGAGCAGTACGCACTCAGCTTGAGATAATGGCCGACCGTTTGGCGACTTCGCCGGACGCTGGTCAATTCCTCGATGTTCGACATGTCGTCTGACCTATGGCGAAGTCTTGTGCACCATCTTCAATATCACTTGATGAGTGCGTAACGGAAGCAGGGTTCGATATACAGGCTGCAGCGATGTCAGGCAGGCCTCGACGTCGCCGACAGACGCAAGTCTTGTTCGCGAAAACTACCCCATCGCAACGCCCGAAGTCGGCGGCCTGCTGTCGGACAACGTCAATACCAGGGCGGCAACAGTCCGCTTCTGAATAATTGACTTGAAAGCCGCCAGTCCGCCCCCGTGAAGAGTTTCGGGCGCCGGCAGGCGTACGAAAGTCCCCGAGGAAGGAACCCGCGGGCCACAGGCGATGGCTATG